>JAVBUU010000119.1:0-7927 GCA_031555005.1 Opitutales bacterium
GAAAGAATCGCAATTACGTCGCAAGGAGAGCCATCCGGGAAACACGCCTATTCGATTTCAGACGGCGCGCTGCTCGTATGTTTGGAGCGCAGCTTAACGCCGGCGCTCATCCGGGCGCTCGCCGCTTACGCGAAAGAAAAATCGACGGCGCGCATGATTTGCCTGGACGCCGGATTTGCCGGCAATGACCAACTGAAAACAAACGCGGTGCAGCAATTCGCTGACGCCGGCGTCACGAAATTTCAAACGGTGTAATCGCAAAAACGCCGGACGATGAAATTTCAATTCGACGCGAACCAAGCCTTCCAACTCGACGCCGTGCGCGCGGTCGTCGAGTTGTTTGCCGGTCAAATGCCGGCGACCGGCGGCAGCCTCCAAACAACGGCGATTCATTCCGCCGGCACCGGTCCGCTTTTTGCCGGCAGCGTGCAAACGGAAATCGGACTCGGCAACGCGCTCACGATTACCGGCGACATTTTATTCAAAAACCTGCGCGCAATCCAAGAGCGCAACGATCTCGACCCGAGCGACGACTTGTATCCAAAAATCAATTACGGAAAATCCGGCACCGGCGGCGATGCCGACGGCGGCTTGCATTTTTCGGTCGAGATGGAAACCGGTACCGGCAAAACCTACGTTTATCTGCGCACGATTTTCGAGCTGAACCGCGCTTACGGCTGGAAAAAATTCATTATCGTCGTGCCGTCGGTCGCGATTCGCGAAGGCGTTTTGAAAAGCATCGAGATGACGGCGGAGCATTTTCGCGCGCTTTACGGAAATCCGGAATTCGAGCACTGCGTTTACGACGCCAGGCGCATTCCGCAACTGCGCCAATTTGCCGTCAGCAATACGATTCAAGTCCTCGTCATCAACATCGACGCGTTCCGAAAAAATTTCACCGGCACCGATGCCGAAAGCAAATCGAACGTCATTTACAAAGAGACCGACCGGCTCCAAGGCCGGCAACCGATCGAGTTTGTGCGCGCGACAAACCCCGTAGTTATCATCGACGAACCGCAGAGCGTCGATTCCACGGAAAAAGCGCAAGAGGCGATAAAAGCGCTCAACCCGCTCTGCACGTTGCGCTATTCGGCGACGCACCGGAATCCTTACAATCTCGTTTACCGGCTTGATCCGATTCGTTCGCTGCAACTCGGATTGGTAAAGCAAATCGTTGTCGGCAGCACCGACACGCCGAACGCGCACAACGCCGCGTTCGTCCGGCTTGTGAAAACGGAAAACAAAACCGGCATCAAAGCGAAGGTGGAAATCGACGTGGTGCAAAAGAAAGGCATCACGCGCAAGGCCATCACAGTAAAGTCCGGCGACGATTTGTTCGTAAAATCCGAGGAGCGCGAAATCTACAAAACCGGTTACGAAATCACCGACATTTCTTGCGAGCCGGGCAATGAATACATTCAATTTTCAAGCGGCAAACGACTCGCGCTCGGCGAGGAACAAGGCGGTTTCGGCGACGATATCATCAAAATTCAAATCCGGAAAACGGTTGAAAAACATTTGCAAAAAGAACTCGAACTGCGTGACCGCGCGGCGCGAGGCGAGGGCATCAAGGTGCTCACGCTTTTCTTTTTGGATCGCGTGGCGAATTATCGCGTTTACGTGCCGGATGGATCGACGACCGCCGGCGCTTATGCGAATTATTTCGAAGAGTCGTTAAAGGAATTGCTCCGTGAGCCGCGTTACGAGCCGCTTCGAGCCGATTATGCCGACGTTGCGAAAGTGCATAACGGCTATTTTTCAAAAGATAAAAAAGGGATTCTGAAAGACACCGGCGGCGACACAAAAGACGACGACGATACCTACAATCTCATCATGCGCGAGAAGGAGAGACTGCTGGATTTGAACGAACCTCTGCGTTTTATTTTCTCGCACTCGGCGCTGCGCGAGGGCTGGGATAATCCGAATGTTTTTCAAATCGGCACGCTTTCCGCCGGCAATTCCGTCGTAAAAAAACGGCAGGAAATCGGACGCGGTTTGCGCTTGCCGGTGGATGCGCAAGGCCGGCGTGTTTTCGATCCGAAACTCAACCGGCTTTACGTCGTCGCCAACGAAAACTACGAGACTTTTGCCAAGACGCTCCAAAACGAATACGAGGAAGATTGCGGCGTGACGTTTGGGAAAATCCCGAAAACGGTGTTTGCGAAAATCTGCGTCGGCACATCGCCGGAAGGCGAGGAAATCACGCTCGGGCGCGAAGCCGGCGAGCGTTTGCGCGCCGCGTTGGTTGCCGAAAAATACTTGGACGATGCCGGGAAAATCACGGAGAAGTTCAATCCGCGCGCGCGCGGATTTTTGCTGCAACTGCCGGCGGAATTTTCGGAACAACGCGCCGCCGTGACTGATTTACTCGCGTCGTATCAAACCGAACGTCACATCGAGCGCGCCGACGGCGAAAAGCGTTACCGGGCGAAAAAACAAGTTTTATTGAATCCGGAATTTATCGCGCTCTGGGAAAAAATCAGCGCGAAGACGATTTACCGCGTCGAGTATTCGACCGACGCGCTGATCGCCGGCGCGGTTGAAGCTATTAAGAAAATCGAAAAAATCGAACCCGTGCGTGCCGCATATCGCGAGGCTTCGCTGGCGATCGAGAATGCCGGCGTCACGGCGACAATGCTGCGCGAAAGCGCGGAAACGCTCACATATACCGGTGCGTTGCCGGACATCATCGCGTATTTGCAGGCGGAAACGGAGCTGACGCGCGGCACGCTTGTCCGCATTTTAAAGGAGTCCGGGCGACTGCCGGAATTTTTTAACAATCCGCAAAAATTCATGGATGCCGTTGCCGGTGCAATAAAGCACGAACTTCACCGGCTCATCATCGACGGAATAAAATACGAACGCGTGCCCGGCGAATTTTTTGAAATGCGACTTTTCGAAGAACAAGAATTGGTCACGTATTTGCACAATCGCTACGAACTTCAAAACGCCGGCAAGTCGCCTTACGACGCGATTGCCTACGACTCGGAGATCGAGCGTTCATTCGCCGAAGGTTTGGACAAACGAGAAGACGTGAAGTTTTTTGTGAAGTTGCCGGATACCTTTAAAATCAGGACGCCGGTCGGATGCTACAATCCGGATTGGGCAATCATGACGCCGGAAAACAAAGTTGTTTACTTGGTTCGTGAAACGAAAGGCACGCGTAAGTTGGAAAAACTGCGCCCGGACGAGGTGAATAAGATTCGTTGCGGCGAAGCGCATTTTCGAGCGCTTGGCGTGGATTTCAACGTCGTGACGAATGCCGGCGATTTGCTTGTGTCCGGGGGATAGTCTTTTGGGAACTTCTCCTTTCGCACAATACCTTAAATTGTGGCGTGTTGGCGCGCGCGTCGCGATTTACGGCGGATTCCTCCGAGAATGGTTCGTTCCGCACCGACACCGCCCGGCAAAACCTGCCTTGTTGACATTTTCCGCCGGCGTCATTCGCTCGCCGGGGTGATGGCCGAAGGCAACTATACAGTTATCGCGCGTCGTTGGCGACCGCAGCAATTTGACGAAATTGTTGGGCAGGAGCATATCGTTCGCACGCTGAAAAACGCTATTGAAACCGGGCGCATCGGGCACGCCTACCTTTTCGTCGGACCGCGCGGCACCGGCAAAACCACGACCGCGCGCATTTTCGCCAAAGCCCTGAATTGCACCGGCGGCCCGAATGTAAATCCGCCGGCGGACGACCCGCTTTGCCAAGCCATCGTTGCCGGCGCGTGTATGGACGTTATCGAAATCGACGCCGCTTCCAACCGCAGCATCGAGGACGCCAAGACGATTCGCGACGAGTGCCAGTACGCGCCGACGCAGTGCAAATTCAAAATTTTTATCATCGACGAAGTTCACCAGCTCACGAAAGACGCTTTCAATACGCTGCTGAAGACGCTCGAAGAACCGCCGCCGCACGTTCGGTTTATTTTCGCGACAACCGAGGCCGACAAAGTCATGGCGACGATTACGTCGCGTTGCCAGCGGTTCGAATTTCAGCCGATTCCCGAGGACAAAATCGCCGGCCGGCTTGCGCAAATCGTCGAGGCCGACGGCGTCGATGCGTCGCAGGACGCGCTCATTGCCATTGCGCGCCTGGCCAACGGCGGGATGCGCGATTCGCAGTCAATCCTCGATCAGGTAATTTCTTTTTGCGGAAAAAAAATCGCGGCGAAAGACGTGCTTGATATTTACGGACTCGCGTCGGCGGAGGATATCGACGCGCTTGCCGGCGCGCTTGCCGGCGGCGATTTCGCGAAGGTCATCGCGCTCGCGGACGAACTCGTTTGCGCCGGGCGCGATCTGCTTCGCACGCTGCAACACGTGCAGGCGCGCGTGCGCGAAGCACTGTTGGCCTCGATTCGCGAAGGCGGCGCAACGGACAATCTCGGCGCGTCGCTTACGACGGAACAACTTTTGCGCATGCTCGAAACGCTTCATGCCGGCGAAGCCGGCGTGCGCGGCGGGCTTTCGGAACGCGCCAATTTCGAGGTGACGCTCCTGAAAGCCGTCGAGCAAAGTCGAACGCGCGCCATTGATACTTTAATCAAGGAAATTTCGAATATCGCAGCCGGCCTTCCGCAAGAGGCCGGCCAAAAAAAAATAAGCCCGGCGCAACCGCCGCCGGCACCGGTTGAGAAATTGCCGGCAGCGCCGAAAGAACCGGCACCGCGTATTCAAAAAACGGATACGCTCGTAAAACCGGCAACGCCGGCGGTAAAAGCAACGCCGTCGCCCGTCGCTGAAAAATCAGCGTTCGACGACGGCCCGCCGATTGACGAGGCCGCGCTTGCCGCCGAATTCGGCGAAACGCATGCCGTTGCCGGCGACGAGTCGCACATACCGGCGCAATCGCCGCAACAGCCGGAAAAACCCGCGGCATTTCCCGGAAGCGTCGAATTTGACGCCGCGCTCGAACACGTGCCGCCGGCATTGAGGCAACTTTTTCACGAAAAACTCCGGGCGCAGTTTGTCGAGCTGCTTGATCTTCCCGAGACGGTTTATTTGAAGGAAAATGATGTGAAAAATGCGTCTTCCGGCGTCGCCTTGGATGAAGAGGTTTCCGCCGATTAAGCCCTTGTTTTATTCATGCCGCGGACGACTCATTTAAAAAACATGCTCCTGAGCGGTGCCGGTACGCTCGGTTCTCGCGTGCTCGGATTGGTGCGCGACCAGCTCATTGCCGGTTTTTTCGGCACCGGCGCGATCGCCTCCGCGTTGATTTTTGCCCTGCAAGTTCCGAATCTCTTCCGGCGTTTGCTCGGCGAAGGCGCGCTTACGACGGCGTTGGTGCCGGTGACATCCGAGGAGTTCAAGCGCGGCGGGAAATCGGCGGCGGTTCATTTTTTAAACGTTGTTTTGCTGCGGGCATCGCTGCTGATGTTCGGCATCACGATCGTGTCCGTTGCGGCGGCGGCCGCAATCGCCGCCCATCCCGATTGGATTGCCGGCGCGTTTTCATTTTTTTCGCACGAACTCCCGGCGGAACAAGCCGAGCGTTATCAAACGGCAGCGCGGCTGACTGCGGTTTGCATGCCGTATATGCCGATGATTTGTTTGGCGGCGCTTTTTACGGCCGGGTTGAATTTGTTCGGGCGTTTCGCGATTACGTCGTTGAGCGCCGTGTGGCTGAATGTGGCGATCATTGTCGCGCTCGGTTTGATCGGTTGCCGCGTGACAAAGGATGAATACGAATTGGCGTTGTGGGTTTGCGGCGGCACGCTGGTCGGCGGATTTTTCCAACTCGCGATTCCTGCGGCGGCATTTTGGCGCGAGGGGTGGCGGCCGGCGTTTGCGCCGGTTGCGACGGAATCGTGGCAGCAGTTGCGGTTGATGTTTATTCCGGCGGTTGCCGGCGCCGGCATTCAGCAAATCAATTTTTTCGTCACGCGTTTTCTCGCGTTCAACGTCGATGACCGCGCGTTGACTGTTTATTATCTGGCCAATCGCGTCGTGGAGCTCCCGATCGGCGTTTTTGCCGTGACGGTTTCGACCGTTATATTTCCGGCGATGGCGATGCATGCCGCAGCCGGCCAAAAACGCGAAATCGGCGAGTCGTTTGCGCACGGCATGCGGTTGATTTTTGCGATAAACATTCCGGCGGCTGTCGGGCTGATCGCGCTTTCCGAACCTGTCGTCGAGGTGCTTTTTCAGCACGGGAAGTTCAACGGCGTCGACACCTTGGCAACGTTGCCGGTGTTGTGGGTGTTTGCGCTTTCGATGCCTTTTTACGGCGCGGTCGCGCTTATCGGGCGCGGGTTCAGTTCGGTAAAAGACACGCGAACGCAGAGCCGGGTCGCTTGGCAGGTTTTTCTGTTGAATTGCGCGCTTGCGCCGCTGTTCGGCCGGTGGTTTGGCGCGCCGGGTTTGGCGCTGGCCAACCTTGTCGGCGCGATTTTTCAATGTGTCGTTTTGGCGGGAATTTTGTTTAAAAAAGAACCGGCGTTCGCGGCGGAATCTTTGCGAAAACCGCTCCGGCAGTGCATCGTTGCGTCGCTGTCGATGGGGGCGTTCGCGTATGCCGGTTGGTTCGTTTTGAAAAATTACGTCGTGCAAACAGGGTTGTTTTCGCGCGTTTTTGAGACGGCTCGCGCACTCGGATTTAATGAGGAAAATATTGACGATTTTATTCCCGGCGCAGTCGGACTGTCGCTTTTAATTCCGGCGTCGGTTGCGCTGTATTTTTTCTTTTTGGGGAAAATGCGTTATCCGGAATACGATTTTCTGATCGGGAAATTGCTCGGAAAATTACGCCGGAAAAAAGCGGGAGCGTAAGTGCTTCCGGTCTTGCGGAGCAAGGCCCTCCGGGGGCGGCTCCGTAATTCACGAACAATTTTTAAATGGAACCGCGCTAAAACAATTCGCCCTGCACCGGAGCCGGCGGTTTTGCCGGCGCGGTTTTTTCGGCTTCTTCGCCGGCGAGCATTTTTAATAACGCCGCTTCGTCCAAAATTCGGATGCCGAGTTCTTGCGCTTTCGTCAGCTTCGAGCCGGCTTCTTCGCCGGCGAGAACGTAGTCGGTTTTTGCGCTCACGCTGCCGGAGACGCGGCCGCCGGCAGCTTCGATTTTTTCGCGCGCCGCGTCGCGCGAGAGTGTCGGCAGCGTGCCGGTGATGACAAAGGTTTTGCCGGCAACAGCCGCGTTTTCCGCACCGGCGGTTTTGGTTTTTTCCGAGGTGAAATTAAGACCGGCGGCGCTCAGTTTTTCCAAAAGTTCGCGATGATTCGGATCGGAAAACCAGGTCAAAATCGAATCGGAAACTTTGCCGCCGACGCCGGCGATAATCGTTTCTTCGCTTGTCAGTTCCTGTCCTTTTTTCCCGATTTTTTTCCGGTGAAAACTTTCGTAAGTCGCGCCGGCGAGTTCGTCCAAATTTGAAAAATGTTTGGTCAAATCTTTTGCCGTCTGCGCGCCGACGTTCGGGATGCCGAGCGCGTGAATAAGCCGCCACAGCTCGCGGCGCTTGCTTGCGTTTATCGCGTTGAGCAGGTTTTCAGCCGACTTGTCGGCAAATTTTTCGAGCAAAATCAGCTGTTCGTGCCGGAGCGCGAAAAGGTCGGCCGGCGTTTCGACGAGGCCGGCGTTGACGAGCGCTTCCGTTATCGCCGGGCCGAGGTTTTCGATGTCGAGGCATTGTTTCGAGCCGAAGTGTGCGAGGGCGCGGATTTGCTGCTCGTTCGACGGTTTTTTTAAGCGCCAGACGGCTTCGCCGGCGATGCGTTCGGCTTCGATTCCGAGGTCGGCGAGGCGTTTTTCGAAATCGAATTTTTGCGATTCCGGCGTGCGTTTTTCGAGAACGACGCCGACGACTTTCGGGATGATCTCGCCGGCTTTTTCGATAATGACGATGTCGCCTTCGCGAATGTCTTTGCGCGCGATTTCGTCGGCGTTGTGCAGCGTGGCGCGGCTGACGGTGCTGCCGGAGAGTTC
>JAVBUU010000018.1:0-6335 GCA_031555005.1 Opitutales bacterium
GTCATGTTCGCGCGCGTGAAGCGCGTGATTTTTTCGTGCGGCAGTGCCGCGACAAATTGCCGGCCGTAAGTTTTCGTCAGCATTCGCGAATCCAAAATGACGAGTCTGCCGGAGTCGTCCGTTTTTCGAATGAGACGCCCGATGCCTTGCCGGAATTGAATCAGCGCGTCCGGCAACGTCATTTCCGCAAACGGATTTTTGCCTTCCTGCGTTAATTTTTCCGCGCGCGCTTCGGTTACCGGATGGCTCGGCGCGGCGAACGGCAGGCGCACGACGATGACTTGCGACAACGCCGGCCCCGGCACATCGACGCCGGTCCAAAAACTGTCCGTGCCGATGAGCACGCCGTTGCCGGCGGCTTTGAAGCGCGCGACCAAATCGCTGCGGCTTGTGCCGCCGAGTTGCGCGAAAACCGGACGTTTGCCGGCGAATGTCGCGGAAAATTGTTCGGCGAAATTTTTCACGTCGCGGTGACTCGTGCACAACACGAGCGTGCCGCCGGCGACGCGTTGTATCAAAAATTCAATTACATCGAGAAACCAGCCGGATTCGCGGACGCCGGCGTTGCGCGCGTCCGGCGCCGGCGCGTCGGCGGCGACAAAGATTTGCATGTTTTTTTTGTAATCGAACGGCGAGAGTTCGATCAGTTCGTCGCTGCCGGCGCTGCCGGTTTGCGTTTTGAAGCGTTCCATGTCCACGCCGTTCGAGAGCGTGGCGCTCGTCATGACAACGCTTGTTTTTCGTTCGAAAAGTTTTTCGCGCAAAATGCCGGAAACGTCCAACGGTGCGCTTTGCAGGACGATGTTTTTGGCGCGCACGCCGGTGCGTTCGACCCAGTAAACGGAGTCCGGCACGTCGGCGAGCGCGACGGCGTCGTTGATTGCGCCGTGAATCGCCGCGAGGCGCCGGCGGAAATCGTCGATTTCCTCTTTCCGTTGTTTCGCGGTTTCGGTCGCGAAGAGTTCGGTGAGCCGCGTGATGAGTTTTTGCAGCGGGAGGTTCAGCCGGTTTTCGATCCAGTTCGGCTCGCGCAGCCGGCGGATTTTTTGCGGATCGAGGAACCGGCGTTCGATTTCGTTGAAGAAAAATTCCGATTCGATGAGCGTTTCGGCGATGAGTCGTTGGTCGTGTTGTTTGCCGTAAACGGAGAGGAAGCCGCGGTTGCGTTTGGGGTTCCACAGCATTTTGAGCTGCTTATCGAGCGCGTAGGCCGACACCGCCGAGCCGAAGTGGTCGGTGGCGCACGCCGGGATGCGGTGCGCTTCGTCGAGCACGACGAAGTCCGACGGGAATAACACGCCGCGCGCGCCGGCTTTGCCGGAGGCACCAGCGGCGATGAGCGAGAAGAGCAGGCTGTGGTTGACGATGACGATGTTTGCTTCGGCGATGCGCGCGCGGGCGCGCTGATACGGGCATGTCGCCGGGTTGCAATTGCGCGTGTTGCAGACGGACGAGTCGGCGTTCACCCAATCCCAAACTTCCGGCGAGATGCCGGCGCCGAGTTCTTCGCGCAGCCCGGTTTGCGTGGTCGGCGCCCATTCGCGAATGCGCCGAAGCGAGGCTTGCTCGTCGCTGTCGATGAGTTCGGTGTGTTGCTCGATTGCCTTGGCGAGGCGCGTGGCGCAAAGGTAATTGGCCTTGCCGACGAGGAGCGCGGTTTTGAAACCGGCAAATTTTTGCAGCGCCGGTATTTTTTCAAAAAGCGTTCGGCAGAGTTTTAAATCGCTGTTTTGAATTTGTTCTTGGAGCGGAATCGTGTGCGTGGAAACGACGAGTTGGCGGGCGTTGCGCACGGCGTGAATCAGGCCCGGGAGCAGATATGCGAGGCTTTTGCCGACGCCGGTGCCGGCTTCGACGAGCAGCGGGGAATCGCCGGCGACCGCGTGTGCGACGGCGTCCGCCATGGCGGCTTGTTGCGGGCGATTTTGCAGCGCGAGCGCAGAATGCAGAAAACCGTTTTGGGCGAAAATTTTTGCCGTGAGCTCGACGCCGGCGACGTCGATTTCCGCCGCCGGCAGCAGTGCGCGCGCCGGTGTTTTTTGCGGATGAAAATTGTCGTTAAGTCCGATCACGATTGCCGGTGAGGTTTCCCGGGAACGCGCCGGCGGCAAAGGTTTTTTTGGGCGCGTGGCGCGCGGCGCCGCAGATTGTCGAAAATTATTATTTTCTCCGTTTCTTTCAGGGGAATCGGGGGTTGAGTTATTTTGTTACAAAGCCACCTTTCATGTCATGCAACGAACGTCGCGGTTAATTTTGAAAAAAGTTCAAGTGAAGGATCAGGTTTATGAATGTTTAAAGCAGGATATTTTGGCGGGGCGTTGGGAAAGCGAATTTCCCGGCACCCGAACGTTGGCTGCGGAATTGGGCGTGGCTCGGCTGAATGTTCTCAGCGCGGTGAAACGGCTGGAAAGCGAAGGCTTTTTGAAGAAAAACGCCAACGGGTATTCGAAGTCCGTTTTTTTGAAAACGGCACCGGTCGGCAAACGTCGCCTTGAGGTCGCGGTTTTGACGCGCGTCCCGCTCGAAGAAAAATCGCAGGGCGCGCAAAAAATAATGTATGCCGTGTTGCGCGAAATCGAATCCTGCGGGTTTGTCGTTAAAGTCGCGACGCCCTCGTTTGACATTTGCCGGAACAAGGCAGCGGCAAAAAATTGGCTGAATTCGCTCGAAGCGGACTTTTTTATGCCGGACGAGTTTCCTGCCGATTTGTTGGAAATTTTGCTCGAACGGAAGGTGCCTGTATTCGCGCTCGGCGGCGATTTTTTCCGGTTTCCCGGACGGCTCGGCGGCGTGGACGTCGAGTATTCGATTGCGGTTGCCGAGGCGATTCGCGGGTTTGCCGCGGCGGGGCATACGCGGATTGTTTCCGTGATGCCGGATATTATTCGGGCGAGTCCCGAGTGTTCGCTGATGAAGAGCATTCGAGGCGAATTGCTTGCCGCCGGCATAAAGCCCTCGGCTTTCAATATTCCGGATTGGGATTCGTCGCCGAAGGGTTTGGCGGCGTTGTTGGAGTCGTTGTTTTCGATTACGCCGCCGACGGCGCTTGTCGCGTGGGACACGGATATCGCCGCCGGCATTATGGTTTTTCTGGCGCGCCGCCGGCTGCGTTTTCCGGAGGATGTTTCGTTGGTTGTCTGCGAGGATGTCGCCATGCTTTCGTGGCTGAATCACGAAAAGGAAATCGCCGTCGTGTCGGTGGACACGGAACGGCTTGTAGCGCCGGTGCGCCGTTGGTTGGAGAGTGCGGAGCACGGCAGAATCGAGAAGAAGCAGGTCGTTGTTCGCGGCGAATTGCGACGCGGGGACGGAATCGCGCCGGCGCGAAAATCAAAATTTCCGCCCGTCTGACCCGGCGGAACATTTTTTGTTCGCCACCGGCAAAATTTTTTTTCGATTTGATTGAAGTCAATCATAACCCCGACGTCCGGATTCCCGGCTTTTTCCCTCGAAGAAATTTATCATGACAACCGACTCCCATCCCCGCAAAGGACTGTTCCGCATAAACGACAAAAACTACGCCTTCACGTTTGTTTTGATTACCTCGCTGTTTTTCCTGTGGGGATTCGCGCATTCGCTGCTGGATGTTTTGAACAAGCACTTTCAGGACGCTTTGCATTTGTCGAAGGCGCAGTCCGGCGCGGTGCAGGCTTCGGCTTACGGCGCATATTTTCTGATGGCGTTGCCGGCGGGGTTCATCGCAAAACGCTTCGGCTATAAGGCCGGCATTTTGGTCGGTTTGACGCTGTTTGCGATCGGTGCGTTTTGGTTCGTGCCGGCGGTGCAGATTAATGCGTTTTGGGCGTTTCTGTTGGGCTTGCTCGTGCTGTTCTGCGGTCTGACCTGTTTGGAAACGGTCGCGAATCCTTACACCACGGTGCTCGGACCCGAAGAAACTTCCGCCACGCGCATCAATCTGGCGCAAACTTTTAACGCGCTCGGCTGGATCACGGGGCCGCTTGTCGGCAGTTTGCTGATTTTCAAAAACGACAGCGGAAAGAGCATTTTCGAGTCTTTCTCGGAAACGCTTGAAAAGATTTTCCTCGGCGCCGGTTCGGTTGTCGCGGAGCAAACGGCGCAGGGCGCGGAAACCGCTCAGGCCGCCGCCGCGCATGTGAGCAACAGCGCGCTGATTCCGCCTTATGTCGGACTCGGCTGCATTGTGTTGCTCGTGCTCGTGCTGTTTTTCTTTTCGAAGTTGCCGGAAATCCACGGCGAGGTAACGCACGCGCACGGCAGCGACGCCACGCATGAGGCGTTGCCCAAGAGCAAAGGCACCTTTGCGCTGAATATCGGCGGACTCTATTTGCCTTCGCATTTGCTGTTCGGCATCGTGGCGCAGTTTCTCTACGTCGCGGCGCAAACCGGCATCGGCAGCTTTTTCATTAACTATGTCGTGGAAACCAAAGAGCTGGGCATTTCGGAATTGGATGCCGGTATTTTGCTCGGTTTGGGCGGCATGGGTTGTTTCGCGATCGGCCGTTTCTCCGGCAGCATGGTGATGCGCGCCATTAAGCCCGGTTTGCTCGTGGGCGGTTTTGCGGCGGTTAACACGCTGTTGATGGGCGTCGCCGCGTTCATGGACGGACGCTCCGGCATCATCGCGCTCATCGCGAGCTATCTGTTTATGTCGATTATGTTCCCGTCGATCATGGCGCTCGGCTTGAAGGGACTCGGACAATACACCAAGACGGCGGCTTCGCTCCTCGTGATGACGGTTGTGGGCGGCGCGGTTTGTCCGGCGTTGATGGGCGTTTTGGGTGATCACTTCGGCATGGGCGTCGGATTTATCGTGCCGTTGGTTTGCTTCGCGTTCATCGCGTTTTACGGCTTTATCGGCAGCCGGCAGCATATCGATTAATTTGCCGGTTTCTCCGGAAAAAAAGCCCCGTGCCGGTTTCCGGCGCGGGGTTGTTTTTTTAAGGAGAAGCGGACGGCGCGCTTTGCGTCCGGACTCCGTTCGGGACTGTCGGCGCGGGCATCTTTTATTGACGCGAAAACCGCTTTCTTCACGGTGGCCGCATGCCTGAGAGTTCCGACGCCGTTTATTCGCAAAATATCCCGAGTCCGCCATTCGACGCGCCTGTCGAACAACGTGACGCTTACTGGCGCGAACACGTTTACCGTGCCGACAAGGAACCGCAATTAACGTGGCGCGCCGTTGTTTTCGGCGGCATAATCGGCGTTCTCGCGTGCGCCTCCGGCATGTACACATCGCTTAAAATCGGGTGGGGGTTCGGCGTGGCGATCTCGGCGTGCATTGTTTCATATGTTTTTTTTAACGGGCTTCGCAATTTGTCCGGCGGGCGCATCAAGGCGATGGGCTTGCTGGAAAACGGCGCAACGGCGTCCGTCGCGAGCGTGACCGGCATCACGCCGTCGCACACGGTTGTCGGTGCGTTCGGCGGGTTGATGTTGCTCGGAACGGGCGTGTCGACCGACGCTTGGGAAAAGAGCGGACTCGTGCCTTGGTATTATATGGTGCCGACGGTTTTTTTCTCGGCGTTGCTCGGGACGCTCATCGCGATTCCGCTGAAAAGAAATTTAATCAACATCGAGCAACTTAAATTTCCGAGCAGCATCGCGCTCGCCGAAACGATGCACAACCTTTACGCGCACGGAAAAGAGGCGGCGGAGAAAGCGCGCTGTTTGCTCGGCGGCATTGCGGTCGGCGGTGTTCTTGGCATGTGGAAGAGCCTCGGCGAACTGAGCGCGGCGTTGCGGGATGTGTTCGGGTTGGAGTGGTTCGACAAAATAGCAACCGACATTGCGCTGCCGGCGTTGGTGCCGTTCGGCGGCGCGTTGAATCCGCTGAATTGGTGGCAAATCAACGGCAGGCCGGCGCTCTTCGGGCTGGATTTGAGTCTGTTGCTTGTCGGTGCCGGCATGATTGTCGGCTTGCGCGTTTCGATTACGATGCTCGCTACGGCACTGTTGCTGAACTGCCTCGTATTGCCGTTGCTCGTGCAGGGCGATCTTGCCAACGCGAATGCGCCGACCGAGTGGACGCTTGCGCTCGCGAACGCGCAGCATTTGTCCGTCGGCACGGAGCTTTCCAACATTTACGCGAACGCCGGCATTCCGGCATGGAACGCGAGTGTCGAGTTTGTGCCGACCGCCGCCGGTCCGGTTTACAAAATTTACGCCTGGTCGCTTTGGTGCGGCACGGCGATTATGGTGATGTCCGGTTTGACCGCGCTGGCGTTTCAGTGGCCGATCTTGGTGCGCGCGTTTTCCGGTATTTTTTCCAAGAAAAAAACCGATGCCGGTAACGCCGACGTAAATGCCGACGTCGAAGTTCCGATGAAGTGGTTTGCGATCGGCATCGTGCCGGT
>JAVBUU010000164.1:0-3140 GCA_031555005.1 Opitutales bacterium
GCGTTAACCGCATTGTAGTCGTCCCACGTAAAATAACCGCGACCGATGCCGGACTGATTCGTGAGAATAAAAAGTTTATACCCGAAATCCAACGCCGCCTTCAACGCCTCGCGCATACCCGGCACAAGCCGCACATCCGCCGGATTGCAGATGTGATGTTTGTCGAAAATAATCGTGCCGTCGCGATCAAGGAAAAGTGCGGGAGTCATTTTTATGGTGGGCTATTCAAAAATTTCGCTGTGAGAATTTATGCGAACAAAGGTGATTTCGTCGTTTGCAATGCGGTAAATCACTAAAATGTCCGGACGCAGGTGGCAGCCGCGGTGCCCGCGCCAATTTCCTTTTAACGGGTGATCTTTGTAGCGTGCCGGCAATTTCTCGCCCGAAGTAATTAAATCGAAAAGTGTTTCGAACTCGG
Organism: Opitutales bacterium; assembly: GCA_031555005.1. GTDB lineage: Bacteria > Verrucomicrobiota > Verrucomicrobiia > Opitutales > UBA953 > CALNBE01. The sequence goes on from JAVBUU010000164.1 coordinate 419, forward strand.
ATTCTAACGCGGTTCTTTCGATTATCTTGGAATAATCTTTTTTGAACGCCTTGGTGAAACTTGCGTTCATTTGGACCTAAGCGCGGCAAAAAATTCTTTTTTGGTTTTGTGTTTTTCCAAAACGCCTGATTCGGCTTCGGCGATGGCTGCGAGTGTTTCCACGTTCGGTTTCGCATATGAAACAACCTCAAACGGCAAGCGTCCTTGCAATTCGATTTGCGCAAATAACATGTTGATAACTCCGGTGGCGTCAACCCCCATGAGTTCCAAGGTTTTTTGAACTTTTTTCAGGCGCATTTCAGGGATGCGCGCGCGAAGTTGAACGGTGGCATTCATGACTCAAAAGTGTTCAAAGGGCCTCTTTTGTCAATCAAAAATCTCCAAAATTGCCGAGCCGATTGCATCGGCGCGCAGGCGGCCTTCGAGCGTGAGTTGCCAACGCGTGTCGCCGGCATTGCCGGAAATGTTCAACCAATCCTCGCCGGCAAGACGCTCGCCGAGCGTTTTTAACTCCGCCGGCAGCGATGCGTCAAATTGTGCCGCGAGTTGTTCCGGCAAAACCCCCTCGTTCATTCTCAGTCCGAAAATCAACGCATCCGAAAGCAAAATCGCCGGCGTCAAAGCGACGCTCTGTTCGTGCGCCGGTTCTTTTTTGTCAATTCCGGCAAGCCAGCGGTTCAGGCTCGCCGGGTTTTGAAAACGTTTTCCGGAAAATTGCGAAGCCGCCGCTGGGCCGTATCCGAGCCATTCGTGCATTCTCCATGTATTTAAATTATGGATACATTCGTGTCCCGATTTTGCGAAATTAGAGATTTCGTATTGGGCAAATCCGGCATCGTTCAAAAAAGCCCACGTTTTCCGGTAAAGCGCGGCTTCGCATTCGGGGTCGATTTTTACTTTGCCGCCGGAAAGTTTCACGAAAAGCGCGGCGTCTTCTTCAAAAGTCAGGCAATACGTCGAAATATGTTCCGGCGCGAGTTGAACGGCTTCGTGCAAGTCCGCGAGCCAACGCGCTTCACCCTGGCCGGGGGTTCCGAAAATCAGATCGATGTTTTTATCGCGAAATCCCGTTTCGCAAATAAGCTCCCATGCCGCCCGGATCTGCTTCGGCGAGTGTTGCCGGCCGAGCGCCGCGAGCGTTCCCGTGTCGAAACTCTGCACGCCGAGCGACACGCGCGTGACGCCGAGTTTTTTCAAAACGTCGAGTTTGTCGCGTTTTACGACCGACGGCGATAATTCGACCGTCCATTCCGTCGGCGGTGATTTTATTGTATCCAAAAAACAATTACCTAGAAAATACAAATCTTCCGCCGGCAAAAGCCCGGGCGTGCCGCCGCCCCAAAACATTGTTTCCGGCGAACGCGGCGGCGGGCACAATTTCAATTCTTCGGCAATGCCGGCAAGGTAGCGTTCGATGTCGCCGCGCCGCGGTTTTTCTTGGTAAAATGCGCAAAAATCACAGGTCGTCGCGCAAAACGGAACGTGGCAGTAAATGCCGAGTGCCGACGGATTTTTACGATGAAAGTTCACCGGGAAATTCAGCGATGTAGTTTTAACCGCAAAGAACGCAGAGAACGCAAAGGGATGATTTTAAACGGGAGGAAAATAACGAATTTCTCCGGAGCCGAATTTTTGCGTTCTCTGTGTTTTTTGCGGCTAAAACAGTTGCGTTAAAATTCGCCGGAGTCACTCCAGCCCAAGTTGTTTTTTGCCGTCCGGCGAAATCATGGCAGGATTCCAGGCCGGATCCCAAACGATGACAACTTCTGCGCCGGAGACGTTCGGAAGCGTTTCGATTTTTGTTTTTGCGTCGTTTGCGATGACCGGCCCCATGCCGCAACCCGGCGCGGTGAGTGTCATTTTTACGAGCACTTTTTTGCGTCCGTCCGGCTCGTCTTCGACGGCGAGATCATAAATTAAACCGAGATCGACGATGTTGACCGGAATTTCCGGATCGAAGCATTCGCGTAATGCCTCCCAAACGGCATCGAGCGAAAATGCGCATTCGCCGGAGCCGTTCTTCTTTGCTCCAAAACGTTCGACGGCTTCTTGGCCGAGCGCATCGAGATTTCCGGCGTCGATGCGAAAGAGCCCTTGGTTTGTCATAATCGTAACCGTGCCGCCGAGCGCCTGGTTGACGACGCATTTGGTCTCCTTGGCGAGCGTGACGCCGGTGCCGGCGGGAATCAATGTCGCCGGGCAGTCGCGATTAAGAACGAACTCTTTTGTTTGCATGAGTGAGAGGCTTTTCCGCGCCGGCGGAATGTCAACGCACGAGCTGCCGGCAGAGAAATTGGTTTCACATCAAAGAACGCAGAGATCGCAAAGGATGACGTTTTTAGAGAAAGCAGGATATTGAACGGAGATTTTAATTAAATAATCACTCTCCGGATATCTTTGTCCAATGCGGTTCTTAATTCCGGCGAATCGGTTGCGGTTCGGACCTTCTGATTCATGAGTGTAGTCATTTCTTGAATACAAATTAAAATCTCTGCGATTTCCGCGTTCTTTGCGGTTAAATTTTGACGCCTTGTCTTTACGGGGAGTTGCCGTTTTAATTTTTCGTTTAATCCCTTTTTTTCATCATGTCTTCTTCCTTTGATATTCTCGTTATCGGTGCCGGTCCCGGCGGTTATGTCGCCGCGATAAAAGCCGCGCAACTCGGCTTCAAAACCGCGCTCGTCGAAAAAGAACACCTCGGCGGCACCTGCCTGAATGTCGG
>JAVBUU010000096.1:0-12422 GCA_031555005.1 Opitutales bacterium
GGTTTCAGCATCATCATCTGCAAAATTTCGCAGCGCTTTTTTTCGCCGCCGGAAAAACCTTCGTTCACGGAACGGCTCGTAAATTTGCGGTCCATTTTGAGCGTATCCATTTTTTGATACAGATCGGCATAATACGCCTTGGCGTCGAACGGCGCGCCCTTCGGTTGCCGGGCGACGAGCGCGGCGCGGATGAAATTCGCAATCGTGACGCCGGGAATTTCGCTCGGATATTGGAACGCCATGAACAGGCCGGCGCGCGCGGTTTCATCCGGCGCTTTGCCGACGATATTTTCGCCGTCGAGCAGCGCTTCGCCGGAAGTGATCGCGTATTCCTCGTGACCGGAAAGCGCGCGCGCGAGCGTGCTCTTGCCGGTGCCGTTTGGCCCCATGATTGCGTGGACTTCGCCTTTCGGGACGGTGAGCGAAAAGTTTTTCAGAATCTGCCGTTCGGCGACGGTGACATTCAGGTTACGAATTTCGAGGACTTGGCTCATAAGTAGAAATGATTTTTCAAGGTGGGTTTAGTGCCGGAATCGGTAATGAGATTCAAATGCACTTCAAACCGAAAGGGCAGATGTTCGGAAAAATCATACGCGCTGAAATCGGAAACCGCGCTTAATTCAATCCGCCGATGCCTTCCGGCAACCCGCCGCGCAGGCGTTTTTCAAATTCCAGCATACCTACCTCGGCACGCAGGTGGCGCTGCAAAAGCTGCAACCGGATCGCCGCGTTCGCGCATTCAAGCAAGCGGCGCCGAAACGCGTCGTCACGCACCAAATAAGCACCGACCCGGTCCGCGAGCGCAATGAAGTCGTTGCCGGAATCCCGGATATGCGCCAAGGCTTCCGCCGGCAATGTTGCGGCGTCGGCCATCCGCGCGACCAGTTTGCGAAGCGATTTTCCGAGTTCGGCAAGCCGCTCCGGCGTGTCGCCGGCGAAATCGGGCACGGGCAAAACGCGCGCCACCCGGTAAGGCGTGTCGCGGAAAACTTCTCCCGTCCGGCAACGGATAACGCCCTGCATGATAATGTGTGCCGTACCGTCCGAATGCCATTCGCAGGCACTGAGTCTTCCGATGCAGGCGATTGCGCCCGATTTCGTTTCAACGCGCGATTTTTTTGTATCAGTGCCGACGATGACAAAAAGGCCGTCGCGCAAAGACACGTCGCGCAACAACGCCAAATATCTTTCCTCAAATACGTAAAGCGGAAGCAGCGTATGCGGAAAAAAGCTCATCCCGGCGATAAACATCACAGGGAGCGTTTCCGGAATCGTTTGCGGAACGGGCACCATCGTTTTGAAATGTGAAAGCCCGAACGCGAAAGATGTAAATCCGGAAATTGGCGCCCTCGCCGGCAGCGGACGATGCCGGTGTTTTTCATTTTGTTAAAATAACTGTGCAATTTCGCAAAAACTCCATTCCCTGCCCCGATTCGGCAATGATTCCCGCCAACGAAATAATTCTCGCCTCCGCCGGCTCGGGCAAAACCTACCGACTGTCGAACCGAATCGTGAAATTATTGGCTGAAGGCGTCCCGCCGGCGGAAATTCTGGCCCTCACCTTCACGCGGAAAGCCGCCGGCGAGTTCGCCCGACGCACGTTAACAAAACTCGCCGACGCCGCCGGCAACCCCGAACACGCCCGAAGACTCGCCGGCGAAATCGAGCTTCATCCCGGCAAAGCCAATCCCGCCTTTTTCGCCGAATTGCTCGAAAAAACAGTCCGCGCCCTGCACCGGCTCCGCCTCGGCACGCTCGACAGTTTTTTCCAAAGCCTGGTGCAAACGCATTTTTTCGAACTCGGACTTTCCGGCGCATTCACCCTGCTCGACGAACGGCTCGCGGAAACGGAACGCCTGCGCGTCACCGGCCGCATTTTCAGACGTTCGCCCGGCGAAAACGATGAACGGACCGGCGATTTCCTCGAAGCATTCAAGCTCGCGACATTCGGAAAAGACGAATTCGGCGTCAGCCGGCTGATGGGCGATTTCGTCGGTAAATTATTCGAAATCTACCGGGACAACCCCGATCCGGAAACATGGGGAAACACCGAACGCCTTTGGCAAACCACGGGATGCCCGTGGCTGCCGACGCCGGCGGACGAAACCGTCGCCGGCGCGATTGCGACGCTGCGCGAATTTGCCGCCGGCTCAACGTTTCGCGACAAACGGATTTTGCCGGGCCTGCTTACATTTATTCAAGCCGCCGAAACCTGGTGCCCCGGCCTGCCCCTCGACAAATTCGGCTCGCTTTTCAAAAGCAAAATCATGCCGGCCGCGCGCAATTTCGCGGAAGCCCCCGCCGGGCTTACAATCCCCTACGCAAAAACGTCCGTCGAATTTACGCCGGCGGCAACACGCGCGATTCAAACGCTTTTACGCCGCATTCTCGGCGAAACGCTGTTGCGCGACGTGCGCATGACGCTCGGCATTCACGCACTGCTTCGGCAATATGACGCCGTTTACGACACGACCGTCCGCCGCGCCGGCAAACTGACTTTTGCCGATATGCCGACACTGCTCGCCCGGTCGGATTTTTCAACCGCCGAAATCGGACTGCGCCTCGACGCAACCGTGAAACATTGGCTGTTCGACGAATTCCAGGACACGAATCGACGCGACTGGTCGATTCTCGCGGACAACCTCGACGCGGTTTTAACCGAAACCGACGGCCGCAGCAGCGCGTTTTTCGTCGGCGACGTAAAACAGGCGCTTTACGGCTGGCGCGGCGGAACGCACGCATTGTTGCCGGAAATCCGCGACAGATATGAACTGCCGGAGTTTGAATTGCACGAAACGTATCGCTCGTGCCCGGAAGTCGTCGCGCTCGTCAATGCGGTCTTCAATAATCTTGCCGCCGCCGGCACACTTCCGGCAACCGCATTGCGCGATTGGCAAAAAATTTGGCACGCACACGAATCCGCCGGCGACGCGCGGGAAAAATCCGGTTACACGGCATGGATCGTTTGCGGCGACAACAAAGACGCTCCGAACGAAACGCGCCGGCTCGAAACCGTTGCCGGCATCTTGGAAAACTCGCGCTTTCTCGAAAAAAATTTGTCCTGCGGACTGCTGACGCAAAACAATAAGGAGGCGCGCGACGCCGCCGATTTTCTTCGCGCGAAAAACATCCGCGTCGTTGCGGAAACGGACACCGCGATTGCCGGCGACAGCCCGTTCATTATTGCCCTCTCGGCGGCGGTCGAATTTTCGGCGCATCCGAAAAACGGATACGCAGCCGGCACGATCGCGATGGCACCGGCAATCGCGGCGTGGAAAAACGCGCAAGGCGGCGACGAGGCGATGCGCCGGCGAATACTGGAAACAATCGCCGCCGGCGGGTTCGAAAAAATCTTTCGCTTAATCGCAACGGAAACCGCCGGCGATGTCCGTCCGGACGCTTTTCTGCAAAAACGACTCGAACAACTTTTTTCCGTCGCGCGCGAATTTGACGAATCGGGAAATCGCGGCATCGACGAATTTTTGCGCTTCGCGCGCGAGGCAAAACGACGCGAAATCTCCGCCGGCAACTGCGTCCGGGTCATGACGATCCACAAAGCGAAAGGCCTTGAATTCGACGTCGTTTTTCTGCCGTTTCTCGACGGCGACAGAATCGATTCGCCGCGCGACGCCGATGTGATCGTCGCGGAAAACCGCGCCGGCGAACCGTGGATTATCTCCCGCCCGGAAAAAGAAATTTGCAAACAAACGCCGGCGCTGGACGAGAATTACCGCCTGCGCGAAAGCGAGGCGTGCTACGAAAATCTCTGCAAACTTTACGTCGCCCTCACGCGCGCGAAAGCGGCAACCTACGTCATCACGACGGAGACCGCCGAATCGAAATCCGCCGGCGTAAACTTCCCCCGCCTGCTCGAGGCCGCGCTCGGCAATAAAGCGAAACCGGCAACCGATCTGCCGCAATGCACCGTCGCGTGGGAATGCGGCGCGCGCGATTGGGCAAAAGCGGCGGCGCATCCGACGGCGGAAAAACAGCCTGAGATTTTGCCGCCGGAAAAAATTCCGCCTTTCGCGCCGGGAAAACAGCGCGCCCGACGGCGTCCTTCCGAGCATGCGAACGCGCATTTTCGAGCAGAGGATATGCTTGATCCGGCCGCCGGCAAAGGCGCCGAATTCGGCACTTGCGTCCATGCGCTGGCGGCGTCCGTTCCGTTTGTCGATTCGAACAACAAAGAAACGATTTTCGGAAAAATAAAAAACGAAACGCGCGTATTATTGAAAAACGGATACGCCGGAAAAATTGTCGCCGGAGCCGAAAAGCTCCTTCGCGAATGCCTTGATTCGCCGGCAATGTCCGCGATTTTTTCGTCACCGGCAGACGATGCCGAACTTTGGCGGGAGCGCGCGTTTGACGTCGTGCTGAACGGCGAGCGCGTGAGCGGCGTTTTCGACCGCGTCATTGTCGCCGGCGACCGCGTGCGGATTTTCGATTTCAAAACGGACACCGCATCGCCGGCGGAATTGAAAACGCGCTACGCCGCGCAAATGAATCTCTACCGGCGGGCGGCGGCAAAATTATGCGGCGTGCCGCCGGAAAACGTCGAAGTCTCATTGGTTCACATGCCTACAAAAACAATTTCGGCAATCGCCTGAACCCGCACTCACTCAACTCGCGCCGGGCCGAATCCGATTTAGAACAAAACCCTCACTTCGACTCGCGATGCATCGACTGCCAACCCGGTCTGTGCTTTATCGTCCAATCAATTACGGCACGATGTTTTCCGATGTCGTGGCCGGCCTTTTCGGACTCAAACCACTTGTGACGCGAAATCTCTTCGCGCTGCTCCAAAAGCACCTTGTACAAACTTGATTTTTTCCCGATCTCGGGAGCATTTTCGCAGGACGCGTCAGGAGTGTTCACAATCGTTTTTCGGTTAGGGGTTGCGGTTGCGGACAGTGTTTTTTCCGGTTCGAATTCAATGGCTTCGCAGCGTGCAAATAGACTACGCGCTTGCAACCTTTTTGATGATCCGCCGCGCAATTTCCCGAAACACCCCGGCGGCCGTCGAATCCGGCCGACCCGTCACGATCGGCACGCCGGAATCGCCGCTCTCGCGAATCGCCGGATCGAGCGGCACTTTTCCCAAAAAATCGGCGTCCAAAAGTTCAGCCGTCGCCTCGCCGCCGCCTTCGCCGAAAATCGCTTGGCGTTCGCCGCCGGCGGTTTCCAAAAAACTCATATTTTCAACGACGCCCAACACCGGCACGTCGATTTTCTCGTTCAAAAACATGTTGGCGCAACGCTGCGCGACCGAGGCGGCGGCGCGCTGCGGCGTGGTGACGATGAGCGCGCCGGTCAGCGGAATGTTTTGAATGAGCGAGAGCTGAACATCGCCGGTGCCCGGCGGCAAATCGACGACGAGAATTTCCGTTTCGCCCCAGGCGACATCGTTCAAAAACTGCTGAATTGTTTTTGTGATCATCGGCCCGCGCCAAATCACCGGTGCGCTTTCGTCGATGAAAAATCCGAGCGACATGACGCGAACGCCGTGATTTTCCGGCGGCACGATTTTATCGCCGTCAAGCTCCGGCCGTTCCTGCAACCCCATCATCAACGGCACCGTCGGCCCGTAAATGTCGCAATCGAGCAACCCGACCGCGCCGGGTTTTCCGGTACCGGCGAGTTCGCGTTCGAGCGCGCAGGCGAGATTCACGGCAAACGTCGATTTACCCACGCCGCCTTTGCCGCCGGCGACGGCGACGACATAGCGAATGCCGGCAACCGGTTTTGCCTGCGGAAGCGTGCCGGGCGCCGCCGGCGTTTTCGGCGCGGAGACGGCGATGTCGATGTTGGCGTTTATCCGCCCGAGCGACTTCAAAACCGAATCGATTTCCGCGCGGAGTTTCTCCGGCACCGATTTGTCGGCTGTCGTAATCGCGAGCGACAGGTGCACTTGCCCTTCAACAAGTTCAAGCGAACGAACGAGCCCGAAGGAAACGATATCCCGGCTGAAGCCCGGGTAATTAATGCGCTTGAGCGCATCTAAAATGATCTCTTTTTCCACGATGAAATTTTTGATTTCCGGTTGAACCGCCGGCGGTTTTTCGCATGAGATGTGCTCCGTTGTTTTGACGGAATCAAATTCTTTTTACTTTCGTCGGCACCGGGACCGCAAATCGCGGTCTTAAAATTTCCTTCGTCGTCAACAATCCACTCTTTTTTTCGCAACCATGTTCAGCCGCACAAGCGCGTTTTTCGCATTCGCAGCCGTCTCGTTAACGGCAAACCCGGCATTCGCTCTGGAAGATGCCCGCGCCATCGACCTCACGTATTCGGGCCAAAAATTCACCGTCACGATCGAGTCGAACGACACCGAAGTGCGCGCGCTTGCCGACCGCGCAATCGGCGCGCACGGCGCGTTTGACGTGAAATCCGGCAGCAGCCGCCGCGCCCGTTTTTCCAAAACAAGCCCGACGAGTATCACCGTCTCGTGCGCAATCGGCAACGAAGCGCCGATCGAGCAAACCGTCACCGGCACCGACGCCGCCGAAACCCTCATGCGCGCGTGCGATTTCGTAATCACGACGTTCGGCAAATCCGCCGGCGTGCGCCCGCTCTACACCGGCGAACTCGCGTTCGTAAGCGACCGCTCCGGCAAAAAAGAAATTTACTGCGGCGACCTTTTCCTCACGACCATCCGCCCGCTCACGAATTTAAATTCCATCTCGATCACGCCGCACTGGACGGCGGACGGCAGCGAGGTGCTTTTCACCACTTATTATAACAACAACTTTACCGACATTTACGCCGTCAACCGCGGCACGCGGAAACTGCGCGGCGTCGTCGTCGGCATCAAAGGCACGACGACCGGCGCGGTCTCGTCGCCGAGCGGCCAAATCGCGTTCTCCTCGTCAAGCTCCGGCAACACCGACATCTACGTCGCCGGCGCAAACGGCAAAAACGCGCGCGCCGTCATCAACTCAAAAGACGTCGATTCCGACCCGGCGTGGTCGCACGACGGCACACGCCTGGCCTACGTGAGCGGCGCCGCCGGCTCACCCGGCATCTACGTCGCATTCGCCTCCGGCAGCGGCGCGAAACGCATCCGCACCGGCTCGAACTACACGACGGAGCCGAATTGGAATCCGGTCGATTCGAACAAAATCGCTTTCACCTGCCAAATCGGCGGCTTCAACATCGGCGTCGCCGACATCGCCTCCGGCAAAATCACGCAGATTACCAAAACCGGCGGCTACACGCACCCGACCTGGTGCCCAGACGGACGGCATATCGTGGCGACGAAAACCACCGGCAAAAATTCCGTCCTGGTTTTGATCGACACCGAAACCGACAAAACCGGAAAAAACAAAACAACGACGCTCAGCGGCGCGTTGATGAAAAATTGCTCGGAAGCCGATTGCCGGGCGCGCTGAAAACGTGTCCGAAAAAAACAAAATTTCTCGTTTCCGGCAAAACGCCGAATTGCCGGCGCGGGCGATTCCGCTTGAAAAGCTCGAACCCGGAACGCGAAAAATTTTAACCGAATTCGCGCCGGGAAAAACCGGCGAAAACTTGGCGGTCGCCTGCTCCGGCGGCGTCGATTCGGTCGCTGCGCTGCTGCTGGTTCGCGCGCACTTTCCGGCACTGCGCGGAAAAATTTTTGTTTTGCATTTCAACCACGGCACGCGCCCGGAATGCGCGCGTGAGGCCGAATTCGTCAAAAAAATCGCCGGTGCGCTCGGCGAAAAATTCGTCGCCAGCGTCATCGGAAAAAAAGGAAAATCCGCCGGCAATTCCGAAGACGCGCTGCGACGCGAAAGACTGGCGTTTTTCCGGCGCGCGATGCGCGCGAACAAATGCCGGATTTTAATTCAGGGACATCACGCCGGCGACGTCGTCGAAACCGCATTGATGCGGCTCGCGCGCGGCAGCGGAACCGCCGGATTATGCGCGCCGCGACCGGTGCAAAAATTCGCGGACGAAACAGTTTTTTTGCGCCCGTTGCTCTTGCTCGAAAAAGAAGAAATTTCGGCTGTGCTGCGCGACGCCGGCATTTCGTGGTGCGAAGATTCGAGCAACACCGGCGAAGATTATTTGCGCAACCGTCTCCGAAAAACGGTCGTTCCGGCGTGGACGAAAGCGCAAGGCGGCTCGCCGGCAAACGGCGTTTTGCGCGCGCGGAAATTGCTCGAAGAAGACGATAACGCGCTCGAAACCTGGCTCGATAATTGCTTTTTCCCCGGAACGGGCAAAAAAACGCCGGCCGTTTTTCGCTTCGACCGGCTGAAAGACCTCCCGCGCGCGTTGCACCGGCGCGCGCTTTGGCGCGTGCTGCTCGAAACCGGTTTGGAAAAAAACATCGCCGCGCCGCTCGCCGACGAAATCGTCGATGCCCTCGCCGGCGGCATTTCCGGCAAATGGAGCGTCGGAAAAACGCATTTTACCTTCGACGGCGAAACCCTGCGCGTCGCGCCGCCGAAAACCGCGCCGGCAAAACCGGCGCGCGAGACACTGCCGCTTCCGGAAAAAACAAAACAACGCCCGCAAACCGAAAATTTCACCGCCGAACGCCTCGCGCCCTGCCGGAAAAAATTTGAGGAAATCCTCGCCGGCAAAATCCCGCCGGCGCGCGAAGTTTTTTTTAACGCAACCGCCGTCGCCGGCAAAAAAATCACCGTGCGCCCGATGCGCCCCGGCGACGCCTATCGACCGCTCGGCGCGCCCGGAACGCGAAAACTTTCCGACATCTTCATCGACAAAAAAATCCCGCCCGAAGTCCGGCGCGCCCTCCCGGTCGTCTGCGACGCCGAAGGCATTTTATGGATTCCCGGCCTGCCGCCGGCGCATCGCTGCCGATTGCAAAATCCCGGCGACACGCCTCTTCGGTTGACTTGGCTTGCCGGAAACATACCGTTTTCCGTCCCTAAAAAATGAGTCAGCAACCTCCGCAAAACAATTTCCTCAAAAAGCCTCAAAAGCCGGAAACACCCGGACGTTTTAACGCGAAAATCTTTCTCATCTGGTTGGCAGTCGTCGGCGCAATTCTCCTGATCCTGCAGTATGCGCAACCGATGACGGCCGAGTCGGAAAAGATCTCGATGACGGAGTTTCTCGCCGATGTCGGCCAAAAGAAAATCCACTCGCTCACGATCCGCAACGACAACACCAGCGGCTTGGAATACTTCACGGTGGACGGTTTTTTCCTCGTGCAAAAAAAAGCCGAAAACGGCGCGATCACGACCGAAAAAGGCCCGGCATTTCGCACCGGCGGGCGACTCACGGCTGAAAACTTTAACCTGATTCGCGCCTCAATCGACCCGAAACACATCGAAGAACCGTCGTCTTCCGGCCGGCTGATTCTCCGCGACATCGTCTTCAACCTGCTGCCGTTCGTACTGTTCGGCCTCATGCTCTTTTTCGGTTACCGCTTCTTCAAAAACGCGAACCGAAACGCAATGGGCTTCGCGAAAAGCCGCGCCAAACTGCTTTCCCGCGACAAGGAGAAAGCCACATTCAAAGACGTCGCCGGCTGCGACGAAGCCAAGGAAGACGTGCAGGAAATCGTCGAATTTTTGCGCGACCCCAAAAAATTTCAAAAGATCGGCGGCCGCATCCCCAAAGGCATCTTGCTCGTCGGGCCGCCCGGCACCGGCAAAACCCTGCTCGCGCGCGCCGTCGCCGGCGAAGCCAGCGTCCCCTTCTTTTCGATCAGCGGCTCCGACTTCGTGGAAATGTTCGTCGGCGTCGGCGCCGCGCGCGTCCGCGACATGTTTGAGCAAGCCCGCAAAAGCGCGCCCGGCATCGTGTTCATCGACGAAATCGACGCGGTCGGCCGCCAACGCGGTGCCGGTCTCGGCGGCGGACACGACGAACGCGAACAAACCCTCAACTCGCTGCTCGTCGAGATGGACGGCTTCGAAGGCCACGAGGGAATTATCATCGTCGCGGCGACCAACCGCCCGGACGTGCTCGACAGCGCCCTGCTGCGCCCCGGCCGTTTTGACCGGCAGGTTTACGTCGATTTGCCGGACATTCACGGCCGCGAGGAAATTCTCAAAGTTCACGCGAAAAAAATAAAACTTTCCGCCGACGTCGATTTGGAGCGCGCCGCACGTTCGACCACCGGATTTTCCGGCGCCGACCTCGCCAACTTGCTCAACGAAGCCGCGCTGCTCGCCGCACGCAAAAACAAAAAGGAAGTCGAACAGGTCGAAATCGAAGAGGCGCGCGACAAAATCTCTTTCGGCCGCGAACGCCGTCGGCTCATGGACGACGAAGACCGCAAGATGACCGCCTACCACGAAGCCGGTCACGCCATCGTCCAAGTCGCCCTCGACGACAAACATTTACCGCTGCACAAAGTCACCATCATCCCGCGCGGACGCGCGCTCGGCATGGCGATGATTTTGCCGAAAAAAGACATCCTCGGCCAATCGCGCAAACAACTCCGCGACCGGATTTGCATGGCGATGGCAGGCCGCATCGGCGAAGAAGTCGTCACCGGCGATTTCAGCAACGGCGCATCAAGCGACATCAAACAAGCCACCGCCATCGCCCGCCACATGGTTTGCGACTGGGGCATGAGCGACCTCGGCCCCGTCGCCCTCGGACAAAACAGCGAACACATCTTCCTCGCGCGCGAAATCACGCGCTCGCAAGATTACAGCGACGACACCGCGCAAAAAATCGACGCCGCGATCCGCGGCATCGTCACCGCCGAATACGCGCGCGCGCAAAAAATTATTTCCGAGCATGCCGAGGCGCATAAAAAAGTCGCCGAAGCCCTGCTCGAATACGAAACGCTCGACGGCCTGCACGTTCAGGAAATCCTCAACTTCGGCGAAATCAAAACGCCGGTCGCCTACCGCCCGCTGACGCGCCGCGAACGCGCAGAGGAAATCGCCGCCGTCATGCCGGTCGAACCGGCCGAAAGCGCACCGCCGGCAACGGGCACCGCACCGGCGACCGCATAGCCCTCGGATGCGCCGCCGCCGGCGCGTCCGGATTTAATTCGGAACGGTTTCATGAATAAAAACGACACGCTCGCCCGATTTCGCGCCGGCATCGTTTCGCGTTCCGCCGAAGAAACCGAAAACCTCGCCGCCGCGTTTGCCGCGCTCCTGCCGGCAAACACCGCGCTCGCGCTGCACGGCGACTTGGGCGCGGGAAAAACAACTTTCGTGCGCGGGCTGGCGCGCGCCTTTTGTATCCGGGAAAACATTACAAGCCCGACCTACGCCATTTTTTCCGTTTACGAATCCGCGCCCCGGCAACTCGTCCACATGGACGCCTACCGGCTCGGCTCGCCCGAAGAAGCGGATTCGCTCGTGCTTTGGGATTTGCTGCGCGAACCGTGGACGCTCGTCGTCGAATGGCCGGAAAGGCTCGGCGACCGCCTGCCGGAAGGCGCATGGCATTTGCATTTCTCGATCACCGGCGAAAACGAACACACGATAAAATCCGTTCCTTTCGAGAAACCACGACTCCCGTAAAAATTATTCTTTGCGCTCCCTGCGTTCTTTGCGGTTAATCTCGGCGTTTATCCGCGCCATTCGTGTTTAAAAATTCCGGCAACACCAACATCCTCGCACTGCACGGCTTCACCGGCTGCGGCGAAGATTTTGACGCATTATTCGCGCACTGCCCCGGCGCGTTTCGCCGGCATTGCCCGGACTTGCCCGGACACGGAAAAAATTTCGCGCTGCCGGCATCGCTCGACGCACATCTCGATTTTATCGAAAACGAACGCCGGAAAATTTTCGGTGCCGCACCGTGCGTTCTGCTCGGTTACTCGATGGGCGGGCGCATCGCGCTGCATTACGCGTTGCGCATGCCGGAAAAAATTTCGGCGCTTGTTTTGATAAGCGCCTCGCCCGGCATCGCCGAAAACGCCGAGCGCGAAAAACGCCGGCAATCCGACGACGCTCTGGCGGAAAAAATCCTCGCCGGCGGCATACCGGAGTTTCTGTCGTTTTGGGAAAATTTGCCGCTGTTTGCCGGAATGAAAAATTTGCCGCCGGCGCAACGCGACGCGCTCCGGCAACGACGCCTGAAAAACAACGCCGCCGGCCTTGCGGCAAGTTTACACGGAGTCGGCACCGGCGCGCTCCCGCCGCTTTGGGACAAAATTAAATTTTGGCAAAAACCGGTCGCGATTCTCGCCGGCGAAAATGACGCAAAATTTGCCGCGATTGCCCGCGCGATGTGCGCCGGCGACGGATTTCCGAATCCGGAAAAAATAATTATTCCGGCGACCGGCCACGTCGCGCACTTGGAATCGCCGGCAGAAACGGCGAAAGCGCTCTGCCGCGTGCCCTTCTTATAAAAACTTGCCGGTCGGCGTGGCGCGGCGCTTCAACATTTCCGCCGGCGTGCCTTCGAAAATAATTTCGCCGCCGGCATCGCCGCCGCCGGGCCCGAGTTCCACGAGCCAATCGGCGTGCCGCACAAAGTCCCGGTGATGC
>JAVBUU010000158.1:0-16692 GCA_031555005.1 Opitutales bacterium
CGTTGTCTTTACACGAATCTCTTCGACCGGCACCCGCCGTTCCAAATCGACGGCAACTTCGGTTATTCCGCCGGTGTTGCGGAGTGCCTCGTGCAATCGCACGACGGCACGTTGCGCCTCCTGCCGGCGTTACCGGCGACAGTCGGCGCGTCCGGCAAAATTCGCGGCCTGCGCGCGCGCGGCGGCTGCATCGTGGATTTGGCGTGGAAAGACGGCAAAGTGACGGATTACGCGATTCGTTGCGCCGCCGGCGTTAAAGCCTCACCGGTGACGGTTATCGTCAACGGCGAAACCAAGACGGTGACGCCGGAACCGCCTCAGCCCCAAAAATAATTCGGCCGCAAAAAACGCCTAGCGCATCAAACCTTCGGCAATCCAATCCGCCGGCGTGCAACTGCCGCCGGCACTGCCGCCGAGCATCGCGTGCAAAGTCGCCGCGTCTTCCTGCGCCGCGTAAATTACTTCGGAATCGTTCACGCAGGCTTCCAAACGCGCCGCGAGCTTTTCCGGATCGGCCTCGTTTTGCAAATACTCGGGCCACGCCGGACGCTTCAGCAAAATATTTGAAATGCCGAGATATTCAACGCCCTTGACCAACTGCCGGCCGATTATCCACGTCAGCGCATTGGCGCGGTAAACAATCGCGCCGGGAATGCCGGCAAGCGCAACGCTCAACGACATCGTGCCGGAACTCATCAACGCCGCGGAGACGGTTTTCGCATCGCCGCCGCGCGCCGTCAATTCAACGCCGGCGGCACACTCCGGCATCGCGTCGAGTTGTTCGCGCAGCACACTCAAAACCGGTTCGCCGGGATGCAAAACGAGCGCGCGCCGGCCGGGATTTTTTTCGCGGAAAATTTTCCACGCGCGCAGCAAAATCGGAAAAATCCGGCGCACCGCCTGCGGCCGACTTCCCGGCAGGAGCAGCACCGGCGCATCCGGCGCATAGCGCACCGGCGACGCATGCGCGGCGTCCGTGAACGGGTGACCGACAAAGCGCACCGGCAAATCCGTGTCCTTGTAGCAGTCGATTTCAAAAGGAAAAATCACGCCGAGCGAGTCGAGCGTTTTTGCCATTTTGAAACGCCTGCCGGATTTCCATGCCCATATTTGCGGGCTGATATAATAATAAAGCGCAATATTCCCGCCGCCTTTTTCGGAAAGCCCTTCCCGGCGGAGTTTCTCGGCAAAACGCAAATTAAACCCGGGATAATCGACGAAACAAATCAGGCGCGGCCGATACCGGCGAACCCAGTCGAACGTCCGCTCAAAAAGTTTTTTGAAAAACGAATAATGGATCAGCACCTCCATCAGTCCGACGACGGAAAATCCGGTCATGTCGAACAGAAGTTGGGCGCCGGCACGTTGCATTTCGGGACCGCCGAGCGCCGCGATTTTCAACTCGGGGCGTTGCCGGCGCAATGCGTCGATCACGCGCGCGGCATGTTCGTCGCCGGAATGCTCGCCGGCAATAAACAGAATATCGACATCGCCGGCGTCCGGCGCGGAGAAGTTTTCGGGAATGGGGACGAGAGCGGACACGTTTTTGAAGGGATGGCTGGAATGTGAATTTCTTACCGGGAAGGCGGAGAGAAGGCACCGTACTCTTTAAAATATTCCGGGAAAATAAACCTTATTCGGCGCGGCATCGGGTTTGTTTTTTTGTAATTAAAAAGTCATTACGTTTTTGTTAATTCGTTTTTTTGCTTAGTTGAAAACGCAAAAGAAAGACCGGCGCGCGCCGGCGAATTCGCCGGCAAAAAACCTACCGGCGTTGCGTCGCGGGATTCGCGCGGATTTTCTCCGTAATTTGGATTGCGACCTCAAGCGCGGTTTTGCCGAGTTCGGTACCGACTTTCGGCGCTTTGCGCTCGCGCACACATTGCACGAACGACGCAAGTTCGATGGAAAGCGGTTCACCTTTTTCGATCGGGATTTCTTCGCGCTTGATGTCGAAAATCGTTTCGCCTTCCGGCTTGCGAAGCAAGTGCCCGGTGTGGTTCATGAAGTCGATCGAGAGGTAAGCGTCGGGCTGGAAAACGCGCAGCTCGCGCAGTTTTTTCATGCTCACGCGGCTGGTATTCAAGTTGGCGACGGCACCGTTGGTGAACGTGATACGCGCATTGGCGATGTCTTCGTGCGGCGTGAGAATGCTGACGCCGACGGCGTCGATACGCTCAATCGGCGACTTCACGAGTTGAAGCACGATGCCGATGTCGTGAATCATCAAATCGAGCACGACTCCGACTTCCGTTCCGCGCGGATTAAAGGGCGCCAACCGATCGGCGGTGAGATAACGCGGGTCGTTCACGGCGCTTTCCAAAAACGTCATCACCGGATTAAAATGTTCGATGTGGCCGACCTGAACGATTTTTCCGGCGGTTTGCGCTTTGGCGAGAACGCGCGCGGCTTCGTCGAGCGATGCGCAAAGCGGTTTCTCGATCAAAAGATGGCAGCCGGCATCGAGCAACGGAAGCGCGACTTCGCAATGCCGGTCGGTCGGAACGACAACGCTGACGGCGTCACAGGCGCGGCCGAGTTCTTCGAGCGAAGCAAAACGCCGGCAGTTGTATTTGCCGCAAATCTCGGCGGCGCGCGCATCGCTTGTCTCAAAGATTCCGACAAGCTCGCAATCCGGCAACGCATCATAAATACGGGCGTGATGCTGCCCGAGGGAGCCCGTGCCGGCAACGCCGCAGAGAATTTTTTCGCATTCACTCATAATGCGAAGCAGTGTGCGCGATTCCGCCTTTTTTTAAATCCTATTCTTTGCGCTTAGCGCTTTAAATTTTCCCGCTTTTTGTTTCCCTCCTCCTCCCATGAAAACACCCACGGATCGCCTCATCGGACTTTTTGCGATTTTTTTCACGGCGGCGCTACCGCTGTTTTCCGGCATGATCGCCGCCGGCTGCCATCCGGTTTTGGCGGAAACGCTCGGGTTGTCGCGGGGAAACGCCCTTGCGCCGCTCACGCTCTTCGTTTTCGACAATTTTAATCTTTTGCTGTGGGGACTGTTCGCGATTGCCGCGCTGCTCGTCGCGGCCGGCTCGGTTTTTTACGTAAAACAAAAAGACGCCGTCCTGCGCACGGGGCAATTGATGATGGTCGCCCTCATGAGCGCCGTGATTTCCGTGATTTTCTCGGGGATTCTCTTACTCGCCGCGACAATTTCTTTCAGCGACAGCCTGAAAGCGCTGTAACAATACCGGCGTTGTTTTCCTAACGCCCGAGCAACACGTCATACAGCAGCTTCGCGTTCAGCGCGATAATCAGAAGCGTCACGGACCAACCGAGCGCGCGTATCCAAAAACCGTTTACGAATTCGCCCATCTTCTCACGCGAACTCGTGAAACGCATCAACGGCCAACATGCGAATCCGAGCTGCATGCTCAGACAAACCTGACTGAAAACGAGCAGCTTCGTCGTCTCCTCTTCCCCGTAAATTCCGATAATGACGACCGCCGGCACAACCGCGATCAAGCGCGTCACGAGCCGGCGAAGCCACGCCGGCAACCGCAAATTCATGAATCCCTCCATCACGATTTGCCCGGCAAGCGTGCCGGTAATCGTCGAATTTTGCCCCGACGCCAACAGCGCCACCGCAAATAACGTGCCGGCAAACGTCACCCCGAGCACGCCGTCGAGTAAGTGATACGCTTCCTGAATTTCCGCGACCTCGTGCTTGCCGTGAAACGCGGCGGCGGCCAACACCAATAACCCGCCGTTGATGAACAGCGCCAGCATCAACGCGACCGTCGAATCAATCGTCGCGAACCGAATCGCATCGCGCCGGCCGGACGGCGTGCGCGGGTAAGCGCGCGTCTGCACGATCGACGAGTGCAAATACAAATTATGCGGCATCACCGTCGCGCCCAAAATGCCCATCGCAACATAGAGCATTGCCGGATTTCTCACGATTTCCGCCGACGGCACAAACCCGCCGGCGATCGCGCCGACATCCGGTTTCGCCAAGAACAACTCCACCCCGATGCAAACGCCGATGGTGGACAACAACACGATGACGAGAACTTCCAGCAGGCGAAACCCCTTGTTCTGCAAAAACAAAATCAACATCACGTCCGCCACCGTAATCACGCAACCCCAGACAAGCGGAATCCCGAACAACAACTGCAAACCGATCGCCGAGCCGATAACCTCCGCCAAATCGCACGCCGCAATCGCGATCTCGCACAAAACCCACAAAAACCAAACCACCGGCTTCGGATACGCGTCCCGGCAGGCCTGCGCAAGATCGCGCCCCGTCGCCACGCCGAGCTTCACGCACAAATGCTGCAGCAAAATCGCCATCAAATTCGAAATCAAAATCACGCACAAAAGCGTGTAAGCGAATTGCGCGCCGCCGGCCAAATCCGTCGCCCAGTTGCCGGGATCCATGTAACCGACCGCGACCATAAACCCGGGCCCGATAAACGCCAACAACTTCCGCCAAAAACCGGCGGACTTCGGCACCGCGATCGACGCGTGAACCTCGGAAAGACTCGGCGCCTTTCCCTTGCGACGCCACCCTTCGTCAATTTTTTCCGTTCCTGTATCTGCGTTATTTCCGGACATTTAAAAATCCTTTTTCCGCAATGCTTATTCTAATCGTCAACATGTCAACTTTGATTCGTCAAAATTTAATTTAACATTAATAAAAATTGTTGCGCCCGCAAAAGGTTTCCGCATTTACGAACCCATGGCGAGCGCCACGGTTGAAAACTACGTTAAGCAGATTCTCTTGCTCCGCGAAGCAAGCGAAGCGGGCACAGTCGCGGGCAAACCCTCGCCGGTCCCGCTCGGAAAACTTTCCGTGCGCATGAACGTCTCGCCCGGCACCGTCACCACGATGGCCAAAAACATGGCGCGCGACGGCCTGCTGCACTACCGGACGCGCGCCGGCGTCGTTCTCACGCCGAAAGGCGAACGGCTCGCGCTTCAAGTTTTGCGCAAACACCGGCTCGTCGAAATGTTTTTGGTCTCAACCCTGCAATTCGACATGTCGGAAGTTCACGCCGAAGCGGAATTGCTCGAACACGCGATTTCGGAAAAACTCCTCGCGCGCATCGACGACTTTCTCGGGCGGCCGCAATTCGATCCGCACGGCGACGCGATTCCCGGCGCGGACGGCAAAATGCCGCACCGCAAACTCTGCCTGCTCAGCGAATGCGCCGCCGGCGACCGCATCCGCATTTCCCGAATACAACAACAGGACGACGCCTTCCTGCGCTACGTGCTCGACGCCGGACTGATGCCGGGCGTCGCTCTGACGATCGAATCGGCGGATTTACCGGCGGACGCCTTTTCCGTCGTCTTTGACGACGGCCGGCGGCTGACACTGGGCGGCAAAGCGGCCTCCGGCATCCAGACAACAGCGGAAGTGTCGCGAAAAAACGTCGAAAAACCGGCACCGGCGTCCGCGAAACCGTCACCCGACAAAAATCTTTCGGGAAGTATTTTGTTGAATATGAATGAAATAAAACTTTATTAAAAATAATTGAAAAAACAGCTTGCGCGAATCAAAAAAAAATATCCATTAGGACACGTTTTTATACATCTTCTCCTACGGGAGATGGGGTAATAAGCAACGAGATAAGATAGACAAAAACAGACGGGCTGCTTAGGGGTAGGCAGCCCGTCTTCCATTTCCGGAGTCGTTGTTTTTCCGAAACGACTCAACTCAATGCCGGCAACGTAATTGCCGGCATTTTTTGTTTCTTGTTCCTTATTTCACATTTCCCGGTTTTCTTTCGGCGCATGATTTTCTTTTACCGCCTGTTGTTTCCGGCGGCGTTTCTTTTCGCCTTCCCCTATTATTTGCTCCGCATGTTGCGACGCGGCGGCTACGCGCGCGACTTCTCGCACCGGCTCGGCGGGATTTCGCCGGTCGGCAAAAAAAGTCCCGGCGTATGCAGAATTTGGATACAGGCTGTTTCCGTCGGCGAAGTAAACGCCGTCGCGCCGTTGCTGAAAAAACTCGCCGAGCGCGACGACGTCGAAGTCGTGCTAACGACCACAACGAGCACCGGCTACGCCATCGCGCGCGAAAAGCTCGCCGGCATCGTGCGCGCAACCGGGATTTTCCCGATTGATTTTTGGCTGTTCAGCCGGCGCGCGTGGAAACGCATCGCGCCGGATGTCGTCGTGCTCATGGAAGGCGAGCTGTGGCCGGAACATCTGCACCGCGCCGTAAAATCCGGCGTGCCGGTGCTGCTTTTAAACGCGCGTCTTTCCGACCGCTCGTTCCGGCGTTACTCGAAAATAAAAACCTTGGCGCGCCGCCTGCTCGGAAAAATTGACCGCATCGGCACCGGCACCGCCGGCGATGCGGAACGCTTCGCCGCCTTGGGCGTGCCGGCGGAAAAAATCACCGTCACCGGCAATTTAAAATTCGATGTCGGCGGCAATGTTTCCGGCGACGATTCCGGCAAACCCGCGCTCTTGCGCGAACTCGGTTTGTCCGAAGCAATCGCCGGCAAAGAACCGCTCGTGCTGCTCGGGTCTTCGACCTGGCCCGGCGAAGAGACGATGCTGCTCGACGTATTGCGCCGCGCGCGCGCGCAGGACATCCCGCTCAAACTCTTGCTCGTGCCGCGCCACGCCGAGCGGCGCGAAGAGATTTTTTCGCTTTTGGAAAAAACGGAATTCCGTTGGTTCGCACGCTCGAAACACGGCGTCGCGCCCTTCCCTGCCGACATTTGCCTCGCGGACACCACCGGCGAATTGAGCCGGCTCACCGGCGTCGCCGATTTTGCGTTTATCGGAAAAAGTCTGCCGCCGAACGACGGCGGACAATCGCCGATTGATTGCGCGGCGCACGGCGTCGCGCAGATTTACGGACCGGCGATGACGAACTTCCGCGACATTTGCAAAGGGCTTGAAAATGCCGGCGCCGCCCGGCGCGTCGAAGATTCGTCCAAAGCGATTGCGGCGTTGCTCGAAACGGCAAAAAACGCCGGCATTCGTGAAACGCTCGGCGAAAACGCGCGCGCCTGGCACACCGCCAATCGCGGCGCAACGGAACGCACTGCGGCGTTGCTCGAAAAATTCACCGGCAAAACCGGCGCGTAATCCGGTGCCGGCGCGCGTCAGACGCGCTCCGCACCGATTAGAAATTCCCTATTCCCGTCGCCGCCGGCGATGGGCGAATCGACAAGCCCGATGATTTTTGCGCCGGCAAGATTTCCGGCGATAAATTCCGTAATTGTTTTTTGGATACGTTCGTGAATCGCCGGGTCACGAATGATGCCGGAGCCTTTGTCCACTTCGTGTTTCTCGGCTTCGAATTGCGGCTTGATCAACGCAACCAACCGGCCGCCGGCGGCAACGCGATTCCACGCCGCCGGTAAAACTTTCGTCAGCGAAATAAACGCCAAATCCATGACGACGATGTCGAACCGGTCGCGCGGCAACGCAACTTCGTCAAGCGCGCGCGCATTGATTTTTTCGAGGTTCGCGACACGTGAATCGGCACGCAATTTTTGGTGCAGCTGCCCGTGCCCGACATCGACGCAAACCGAATCCGCCGCGCCGTTTTGCAACAGGCAATCGGTAAATCCGCCGGTGGACGCGCCGACATCCAGCGCGTGCGCGCCGGTGACGTTTATCGCGAATTGCCGGAGCGCGTGTTCGAGTTTTTCGCCGCCCCGACTCACGAAACGCGGCGGTTGTTCAACGATCAGTTCTGTTTCTTCCGGCAATAATTGCGCCGGTTTCGTTACCACGGAATCAGGGCCGGAACGCACCTTGCCGGCCATGATAAGCGCCTTGGCGACCGCGCGCGACGGGGCTTTGTTTTGGAGAACGAGCAGTTCGTCGGCGCGGTGTTTGGGCATGCGGTCGATTCGCAACCGTTCCGGTTGCGTCACATTATTTGTCGCCGGCGATCGCGGCGCGCAGTTCTTTTTCCGATTGCGCGTTCCAATAGCCGCATTCGAGGCGCAGAAAAACGGACGTGTAAGGCATTACGCAATCGGTTTTTATGACAAGAACTTTTACGAGCTTCGAAGACGAGTCGAGGTCGTGAATGATGTCTTCGTGCGGCTTGGTTTCAACCTGCGTGCCGGCGAGCACTTCTTTCAGTTTTTCGCGGTAATCGGAAATACCGGGCGAATTTTTCTCGGCGACGAAGCCGAGCTCGTTGTCCACGAGCGCCACCGGGAAAACGTGCTTTGCCTTTTTGAGTTCGGCGAGCACTTCCTTGACGGCGTCAAGCTGGTTGCCGCCGACGACAACGGTGTCGATGCCGGGCGCGGTTTGAAGCGGATAAGCGGAATCGACGACGGCGATCCAGTTGCGGTGACCGTAAAGGTCGAGACGTTTTGCGAGTTCCGTTTTTATGATTTCGTTTTGGTCGGGTTGCATGGTTGAGCAGCCGGTCAGACCGGCGACGAGGATTGTCAGGAGTGCGGGGATGATTTTTTTCATGATTCAACGGAGTTGAAAAATCGAAAGACTTACTTTTTGCGAACAAGTTCGCGAAGGCGTTTTTTCAGCGCCGGCAGGCCGTCACCGGTTTCGCAGGAGATTTCCAAAATCTCTTCGGTGCATTTCTTTTTAAACTTTTTTAAATTACCGGCGGCGTTTTCGCCGTCCATCTTGTTGACGGCGACGAGGCGCGGTTTTTTGGCGAGTTCCGGCGAATATTTTTTCAATTCGTCGCAAAGCGTCTTGTAGTCGTCCGCCGGCGAGCGGTCGTCTGTTCCGTTCATGTCGATGAGGAACAGAAGCAATTTGCAGCGCTCGATGTGCCGGAGAAATTCGTGACCGAGGCCTTTGTTTTCGTGCGCGCCTTTGATAAGGCCGGGAATGTCGGCGAGCAAAATCTGGTCGTAGCCGTCGTAATCAATGACGCCGACGTTGACGTGCAGCGTGGTGAACGGATAGGCGGCGATTTTCGGGTGCGCGTGCGTGAGCTTGCCGGTGAGCGTGGATTTGCCGGCGTTGGGAAATCCGACGAGTCCGATGTCGGCGATGGTTTTCAGGACAAAACGAAAATCGCCGAGGCCGCCTTCGCGTCCGGGCGTGGTTTTACGCGGCGCTTGGTTGACGGAGGTTTTGAAGCGATCGTTGCCGAGGCCGCCGCGACCGCCTTCGAGCAGCACGACGCGTTCGCCGTGTTCGGTGAGTTCGGCGACGACGCGGTCGGTTTCGATGTCGATGACTTGGGTGCCGGGCGGCACCGGCAAAATGCAGTCCGCGCCGGCGGCACCGGTTTTGTTGCGGCCCGCGCCGGGCGTGCCGTTTTTGGCGCTCCAATGCGGCTGGTAGCCGTATTTGGAAAGGTCGTTTTCATTTTCGTCGCAAACGAGAATGACGTCGCCGCCCTTGCCGCCGTCGCCGCCGTCGGGACCGCCTTTGGGAATGAATTTTTCGCGGCGGAAGCTGAGGCAGCCGTCGCCGCCTTTACCGGCACGAAGGAAAACTTTGGTTTCGTCGAAGAACATTGTCTTTTGGAGGGACTGAGCGGCAAGCGTCTGAGTGCCTGAGGGATTTTGCGTCCCGGCAATAGCTTGTCGTCGATTTTTGAATACAAATTTGTTTTATAAAAAAACTTTACCGGCTGCGCCGGCGCCAAACGTCAATCTTTGACGCTTAGTCGCTCGGACGCGGTGCCCCTTGGTGTTATCGCAACTCTTCGCCGGAATCGGCGCCGAGGACTTTGAAGTTTTCGACGTGATAAGTCGGGTCGGCACGGAACGCCAATTTGATGTTGTAGGCTTTTTCCATGTCTTCCAGGTAGCCGCGGTCTTCGTTACGGAGCCGGTCGAGGTTGATCGGGTGCAGGAGAACGCGGAAGGAAAGTTCGCGGCCGACGTTTTCTTTTTGCGAGCGCAACCGGCGCGTGAGGCTGATGAGCTTGCGCTGAATTTCGACGCTCATGCTGCGCGGGTTTTTTACGATGCCGCGCCCGTTGCAATACGGGCAGCCGCAGTAAATGCCGGTGGTGTTCGACTCGGTTTGGCGCTGCCGGGTCATTTGCAAAATGCCGAGTTGCGAAATCGGCAACACCTGACTTTTCGCGCGATCGTGCTCCATCTGATCCCGAAGCACGTTGTAAACCTGCTTCCGGTCTTTCGGGTTTTTCATGTCGATCGTGTCGATGATGATTAACCCGCCGAGGTTGCGCAGCCGGATTTGGCGCGCGGCTTCGGCGACGGCTTCAAGGTTGGCTTGGAGAATGTAATCTTTGCCGTCTTTGTTGCCCTTGTGTCCGCCGGTGTTGACGTCGATGGCGGTGAGTGCTTCGGTTTCGTCGATCACGATTTCGCCGCCGCTCGGAAGCGGGACGCGGCGCTGGAAGGTTTGTTCGATTTGCCGCTCAATGTTGAAGCGTTCGAAAATCGGAATGTTTTCTTTATACAGCGCGACTTTACCGCGCGAGCGCGGCGAGATTTCGGAAACGGCTTCGAGGATGGATTCGTAGTCTTCGTGCGAATCGACCAGAATGCGATCGACATCTTCGGTAAGAAAGTCGCGCACGGTGCGCTCGACGATGCCGGGTTCTTGGTAAAGAATTGTCGGCTTGTTCGAGGTGTTAATCGTGTTGCAGATGCGTTCCCATTTTTTGAGCAGCATGTGCAGGTCGCGCAGGAAGTAGGCGATTCGTTTGCCTTCGCCGGCGGTGCGGATGATGACGCCCATGCCTTCCGGAATCGTGATTTTCCGGAGAATTTTTTTCAGACGTTCGCGTTCGGCGGGGTCTTCGATTTTGCGCGAAACGCCGCATTGTCCGCTGAACGGCATCAAGACGATAAAACGTCCCGGCAGCGCGATGTTGGTCGTCGTGCGCGGGCCTTTGGTGCCGATTTGGTCTTTCGTGATCTGAATCACGATTTCGGAACCGACCGGGAAAAGCTGCGGAATGTCTTTGGCCGTGTAGTGCGCGCGCTTGTTTTTCTGTTCGGCGCTCTCGTTGTCGCGGATAAATTCAACCGACGAATCGTTCGCCGCCGGCAACATGTCCCAATAGTGCAGGAACGCGTTTTTCGGCTGGCCGACATCGACGAACGCGGCCTTCAGGCCGTTTTCGAGATTCTGAATCCGGCCTTTGAAAATGGCTCCGACCATGCGGCTTTCGCCTTTGCGCTCGATGTCGTATTTTTCGAGAACGCCGTTGGTGAGCAGTGCGACGCGCTTTTCGAGCGATTCGGAATTAATGATAAGTTCGCGATACGTGTCGCGGTTGGCGGAGAAATATTTTTTCACGCGTTGAAGAAGTGGGAGTTTTTTGGCGCGTTGTTGCGCCTCGCCGCTGAGGGCGGCTGAATCAATCGGCTCGCCCCGGCGCTCGCGCGGCGGGGAGCGAAGGTCACCGTGTTCGTTTTGCTCGTTTTCGTCGAAGTCTTCAATGTCCGGCATAATGTGTGTGATAAGGGTGTCTGTTTGTTTTGGGTTAAACAGAGGATCTCATCATCGGGTGCGTGCCGGCAACAAATCCGATTCGGGGTGTTTTCTCGCCGTCGGAAACATGCCGACGGCTTCTGTAAACACTTTGAACCAAACCTGAAAGCAAAAAGCAGCTGATGACGGAGGAACCTCCGTAGCTTAAAAATGGAAGGGCTTTGCCGGTCACCGGCAGCAAGCCGATGTTCATGCCGATATTCATCACGGCGTGCATGGCCATGATAACGGCCGCGCCGGTCGCAACACAGGCACCGAATTTATCCCGGGCTTTTGCCGCAACACGAAGCATAATGCCGACGAGTGCCGCGAAAAGTCCGATGACCGAACAACCTCCGATAAAACCGCTTTCCTCCGCAATACAGGAGAAAATAAAGTCATTGTGCGCGGCAAAGTCGGATAAATAACCGAGCCGCGCTTGCATTCCCTGCCGAAAACCTTGTCCGGAAAACCCGCCTTGCGCCGCAGCAATTTTCGCCTGCGTCGCCTGCAATGTTTTCCCGATTCCCTTCGGATCCAAAAGCTCCGGATCGAAAAGGCCCATGAGCCGTGCGCGCTGGTAGTTTTTCAGCGGCAAAACGCCGTCTTGAAAAGTCGCCGCAATCGCGTCCGCCGGATCCTTTGCATCAGAGTGTTCCGCAAGCGCGGCTCCGTAGCGCGACATATCGACGGCCAGCAGCACCGCAACCGGCAACGCCAAAATGCCCACAAACGCGAAAAAACGCAGGGGCACATTGGCGATGAACAGCAGGGAAAAATACATCGGAAGAAATACGAGCGAGGAGGCTAAGTCCGGTTGAACAAAAATCAACGCAAATGGCAGCAAAGTCAGCGCGCCCGTCCTGACAATCAGCGGCAGGTATTTCGGAAGCGCGCCGGCAAGACGTTTCGGGAAAATCCCGTTTGCAATGCGCACGAGCGCGTTTTCGAGGATCGACAACTCCGTCGGCGAGGTCGCTCCCGGCAATCGTTTTTCAGCACGGAAGAAATCGAATATCCAGCCGGCGAAAAAAAAGATTATGGGCAAAATGCGTTTTTTTACGTTTTTGAAAGTGCGACGCGGCCACGCGATTTCGCCGGAGACCACCCCCGATCCGGCGGTGAGCGATAAAAAAATCAACGTCGTAATCTTCGCGATTTCCGAGGGTTGGATTCCGAAACTCGGGAAATTATACCACCGGCGCGCGCCGTTGCGCGCGGTGATAAAACTTCCGATATCCGTTTTTAAGAGTGCGCAAACCGCAATCGGAATAAGCAAAGCAATCCCGGCGGCATAAATCCAGTGTGCGTAACGTTCGTATGTTTTTATGTTTACCGTCGCAGCAGCCCAGTAAACACCCCAGCCGATTCCGACGAAAACAATTTGTTTAACCGCATAATCCTGTTTCCACAGGTTCGGTTCGTTCAAACTTTGCATGGAATAAATCGACGCGACGCTCCATGCGGACAGCACAAAAATAATCAGCGGCGACCACCAGTCCGTTCGCTGTATAAAACGGGAAAACGAGCCCTGAAAGTTAAAGAACGGCGCCCTCCCCTCTGTCGGCATCTTAAACAAAGCAAATTTTTGCCGGAGCGAATTGCCCGCGATTGCAAAAGTCAAAAAGAAAGAAGGCGGAAAGAATTTTCCGCCTTCTTCATGGTCGGGGAATTTACGGCCCCGGCGTAATTATTTCGCCTGCGTCACCGTCGCGGGCAAAACGGAGGCCGGCGCGGTTTGCGCGGCAGCTTCGTTAATCAGCTTCAGGAGGTTTTGGACATTTTCCACGGCATCCTTGCCGACGCTTACGGCGTCCTTGGCGAAGGATTGTTTGGAGGCCAAGCTGTCCGGGCTGAGATCCGCGCCCAAGGCGGTTTTCAAGTCGGTAATTTTCGTGACGTATTCTCTGACCGAAGAAGAAGCCGTGTTCGTGACTTCCTTAATCTTGTCAAAGCGTTTCGCGTACTCGGAGAGTTGCTTCTGCATTTGCGAACGCAGGTCGGCGTCGGAAATCTTGTCTCCTTCGCCGCGACGTTGTTCAACGGTAGCGCGCGCGCTTTCCTGAACGGTTTCTGCGGCCGAACGCGCTTGGGCGTCAAGCGAAACGGTTTTGTCGACCGCGGCGGCAAAGTCTTTGTAACGCTGATCCGGCGCAGTCTTCGTGTCGCTGACAAGTGCCGTCAACAAGTTGCTCGTCGTGCCGATCTGTGCGTTCAAATCGGTAAGCGAGCTCTTCAAGACCAAAACGTCATTCTTTGTTTCAATCGTTTTCTCATAACCGGCCTGGGCGCAGCCGGAGAAAAAAACGGGCGTCGCCGGCAACGCGGCCAGAAGAAGAAGTGCAAGGAGTTTGGTTTTCATAGTGTGTTTAAAACTTTTTTCACTGTGTAACAAAATTTGCGTAACGCAAACGGAAATGAACTTTTTATCCGCACGCGTTACCCCGCAAAAACGCCGCCTCAAGGCCGCGCAGCGTGATATTCGGCTCCCACCGCATTTGACTTTCCCGGCCTCGCGGCAACACGCCGGCGGTGCCGCCGGTCGCGACAACCGTCGGCGCCGGCACGTTTTGTTTTTTTAACTCCGCGAGCACTGTTTCGAGCAATGCGTCGATCATGCCGGAAAAACCCACCGCGCACCCGAGCTTCATCGCGTCAAGCGTGCTTTTGCCGATACCGGACGAGACCATTAAATCATTCGGATCGAGTGCCGGCAATAACGCCGTTTGTTCGTGCAAATAACGCGCCATGATGCTCAGCCCCGGCGCGATGATGCCGCCTTCGTAGCCGTCTTCCGTCAAAATGTCGAACGTCACTGCCGTGCCCATGTCGATCACGACGGCCGGCGCGCCGCACGTGACCTGAGCGCCGATGCAGTTAGCCAAACGATCCGGGCCGATTTCAGCCGGTTTCGGATAATGAATGCCGAGCCCCGGGCACGCATCGTGACGCAAATGCCAAAACGGGATTTTTGTTTTTTCAACCACCGGCAACAGACGGGCCGTTGCCGCCGGCACCACGGAGCAAAACGAAATGCCGTCAATTTTTTCCCCTGCGGCGATCAACCGGTCCGGCAATGCCGGCACGCCGCAACCGGCGGAGTCGATCGCCGCCGTTTGCAGCTGCCCGTCCGCGCGCGCAACGCCGCCGGACAGCACGCCCCAGTGCGTGTGCGTATTGCCGATATCGAGGCAGAGAATGTTCATTTGAATTAAGAATTAAGAATTAAGAAATTTGAAGCGGGAAAATTCCGCGACAATCATCGCCGCCGCCCAACGCATCGCGTCGTTTTTCCTTCTTAATTCTTAAATCTTAATTCTTAATTTCACACATGCCTTCGCCCTGGGATGTCATAAAAATTTTGGCCGCTTCGACCCGTTTTCGCAGTCTGCGCCTCATCGAACAAGAGGAACTTGCCGTCAATGAATTGCAGGAAATCCTGGAAATGGGCCAGTCGCGCATTTCCTCGCATTTGGCGCTGCTCCGGCAATCGGAACTTGTGACGGACCGGCGCGAGGGGAAAAAAACTTTTTACTCGCTCGCGCCCGGTATACCCGCCGAAGCGCGCGGGGTCATCACGACCGCATTCGATGCCGTCGCGCGGGAGCCGGACGTGTGCGCGGACGCTCAAAACCTTGAGCGCATTCTTGAAAAACGCCGCCGGCTGTCCGAAGAATATTTTAACGCCGTCGCCGGCAGACTCGGCCGCAACTACTGCCCCGGCCGTTCGTGGGAGGCGGTCGGGCACATGCTGTTTCACCTCGTGCCGCACATTCGCATCGCCGATCTCGGCGCCGGCGAAGGCATCATCTCGCAGTTGTTGGCGAAGCACGCCGAATTTGTTTACTGCATCGACAACTCGCCGCGCATGGTGGACGTCGGCCGGCAACTCGCCCAAAAACACGGCTTCGAAAATCTTGAATACCGGCTCGGCGACATCGAGGAAGTTCCGCTGGACGACGCGAGCGTCGACCTCGCACTGCTCAGTCAGGCATTGCACCACGCGACGCATCCGGAAAAAGCGCTTCGCGAGGCATACCGAATTTTAAAACCCGGCGGCAAATTGCTTCTGCTCGATTTGCGCCGGCACAATTTCGAAAAAGCGCGCGAGCTTTACGCCGACCGTTGGCTCGGATTTTCGGAAAACACGCTTTGCGATTGGCTCACACGCACCGGGTTCCGGCAAGTTCGCGCCGAAATCGTCGCGCGCGAATCCGAAGAGCCGCATTTCGAAACCATTCTCGCAAGCGGCTTGAAGAAAAAGTAATTCGCTCCGGGAGCGTCCGGCGGCATTTTTAATCGAAGACAGCGGAGCGCTTCACGCGTCTCGAATTAACCGCAAAAAACGCACGGATCGCAGAGATTTTTTGAGATATTGAAACCGGTTGGAAATATGCCCGGAAGCGCGTGGCGGAAAAAGCACCGCATTCTTCATGCACTCCCGCAAAATGTTCAGATTTCCCAAAATCGTTCAAAGGTACCATAACCTTTCGCGGCAAAAGACCCTTGCCGAAGTTGTGTCATTTCGGGATTTTTCCAAGAATGCTTTTTTGCGATCGCTGCGGTTAATCCAAGCGCGCACCGGTTTCGCACAAAAAAACCGCCGCCCCTTTCGGAGTCGGCGGTTTTTTGCGAGATTCCCGACTTAGTGGAGATTTTTCGAAATCACGCCGGCAATCTTTTGGCTCTCGGCCAAATTGCCCCAAGTGCCGTAGCTGATGACGGCATAGGTCGTCTTCGCCTTCGTTTTCACGTCAACGCGCACGGCAATGTCCACCGTGACTTTAACGTCGCCGACCGCGCGCGCGAACACGCTGATACGGTCTTTGGCGGGCGTTTCGCCGGTGCGGAAATATTTGATTTCATCGAGACCTTTCTTGGTCGCGTTGAAGACTTCCTCCATGCTGCTTTGCGGATAATAAATCGTAAGCGTTCCCATCACGGAATTCCAATCGCTGATAGGCGATTGCGCGTTTTCCGGCACGTGTGTCTTCGTGGTGCAACCCGTGAACGGGATTGCTGCAAATGCAAAAAGAGCGGTAAGGAATAGAAACTTTTTCATCGTGAAGTTCTGTTTTGGTGAAGGCGGAATACCGACAGATGCCGGCGGGAGAGACAAGAAGATTTTGTAAGGTTCGGCAACCGAATCGCCGGCGTAACCTTAACTTTTCTCCGCCGAAAACCCCCGAGGCGGAAATTTTAACCCCGCCGGCGTTTGCGCCAACCCCGCCTGCGCCGTCTCCTTCAACGCCCTCGGCATCCGCCGGCCCACGTCGCGCATCGCCAGAATAACGTCGTCAAGCGGCACCACGC
>JAVBUU010000021.1:0-6016 GCA_031555005.1 Opitutales bacterium
GAACACGTCGAATTTCTTCCGCAGATAATCCGCGCGAACAGTGAGGGTGAAAAAATCGTCACTTCTTAAATCATAATTCTTAATTCTTAATTTCGTCCACCTCCCGCCGCCGTTGGCGAGGCCCTGTCTGCCGTCGTAGGCCTCCAAATGCACGCCGCCGGCGGCATCCTTTACCAACGCAACCAACATCCCGTCCAAATCGACGAACTGCGTCCGAGTGTTTGTCGCGGCAACTTTCGCGGTCGTCTCAAACCACAAAATTGCGCCGAAATCCGCCGGCGCCGACAAACGAAACAACACCTCGCCGGCCGGATTCGACGGCGCAATCGCGAGCGCTTTCACGCGCTCCTCGCCGCCGTCAATTTCAACGATACTCGCGCAAATCGCCGGTACCTGCGCCGCCGGCAATTGTCCGGCGAGCGCGCCTTCGGTCAGCGCGCCGGCCTCGCGGACAAACGGCAATGCGCAGGCATCGGGTGCCGATTCGGCACGCAGACAATTAAAAGAAAACGGCGCGCAAAGAAGCCCAACGGCGAACGCAACGCGGAAAAGGCCAAAACGAGAACAAACAAGAGAGGTTTTCATAACGGGGAAACTGACGGTGAACGAGAAGATCCGAAACAGGACGGAAAAACCGGCGGGGAAACGGATCGCGAAACAGCGCGAACGAATCGCGCCGCTCAGAGAAATTTCGAGCGCACGAGGCGACTCGAATCAGGGAAAACATTTTTCGGGAAAAACATTAACCCGGCAAAGAACACATCGCCCTTCGGCGGAACGAATCGACCGCGAGGCGGCCGAAAGTGTGCGCAGAAGGTTCCCCGGAAACCGACCTGTCAAACATTTTTTCGCGCACTTAAAAACCGGCAACTCCGGCGCGACCGACAACAAGGCGCAACGCATCCGAGTCCGACGATTGCCCCGATAATTTCTAATTCCTCGCAACTCCATAACCGGAAAAACGTTTTCGACCGCATCGCAAAACGGACAGGCGCGAACCGGCGGAAACCCGGAATAACCGGAGTTGATTTTTTATCGGATAAAAAATTTTGAAAAAAATCGCCCGGCCGCCCGAATGTGTCCGACGAGACGCCGGACGCGTGCGCTCCCCGAGACAAATCAACTGCCGTAAAAAACGCCGCCGGCGGTTTCAGCCGGCACGGGTTGACGCTAAAATCATCTTCCGGCGCGCGGCATCGCCGGCGCGATCGGTTTTTATTTCCAAAACCCGCAGACCGCGCGCCGGCAGTTTCTTGATTTTTTTAATAAAGGCGCTCCACGATTTCACCGAAAAAAACGGAACGGCGTGCGCGCCGGCAAGTTTCGCGAAATCGACGCATTGCGGCGTCGCCCAAAATTTTTCGAAGAAGGGATTTTCGCTTGCCGACGGCAAATGGTTAAAAATCCCGCCGCCGGCATTGTTCACCAAAACGACCGTCAAACTGCCCGAAAACTCCGGCGCGAGCAGCAACGCATTCGAGTCATGCAAAAAGGACAAATCGCCGGTCAAAAGCACGCACGGTTTTCCGGCGGCCTCCGCGACGCCGAGCGCCGTGCCGAGCGTGCCGTCGATACCGTTGGCGCCGCGATTCGAAAAAACGTTTCGCGCCGTTTTTACGGCCGGCCAAAAATATTCCGCATCGCGCACCGGCATGCTGTTCGCGAAGAAAATTACCGCGTCCGCCGGAAGATGTTTCGCCAAAATTTTTACGGCGTTCGCCTCGAATAAATCCGAATCGCCGCAAGCAAAGTTCAATTTCCCGGCAACGTTTTTTTGCGCGTTTTCCCAAATTGCGGAAAAAACGGCCGGCGCCGGCGCCGCACCGGAAAAATCGTAATCCGTTATTGTTTTAGAAATCGTGCGGCACGCCGTGTGGTTCGGGTCGAGCACTTCGCCGCCTTCCGAGCACAAAACGGTCGGCACATTCCAGGCGGCCAAACATTCGCGCAGCACCTTGCTCGTCGGCAACGGGCCGAGTTGAACCACCGTGCCCGGTTTTAGTTTTCTTGCTGTGCCGGCATCGCGCAAAATCGCATCGTAAGCCCAAATCGCGCCGGCATCGCGATGCCGGAAAGGATTCAGCGCATCCGCCAAAACAGGCGCATCGAGCGCGTCGGCAAGCGCGCGCACGGCGTCGCAATATCTCCCGGGATTTTCCGGATTCGCGGCACCGGCAACAATCACGATTTTTCCGTTCGCGTCCGCGCCGGATTTTTCCGCTTTCAACCTGTCCGACCGGATTGCCGGCATCCGGCAAAACGCGTCCAAATCCCAAGCGCGCGGGACGGCAAAACCTTTTTGAGCGACGGCCGGCGCAAGCGGCTCGCGAAGCGGCACGTTCAGGTGAACCGGCGACGATTGCGCGGAAGATTTCTCCCATGCCGTTACGAGCAACTGCCGCCAGTGCGAGAGAATCGCCGGCGAACTTTCCGGCAAAGCCGACTCGGCTTCCCACGCGACGAAACCGCCGAAAATTTTATGCTGGTCGATCGTCTGTCCGGCACCGCAATCGCGCAGTTCCGGCGGGCGATCCGCCGTCACGACGATAAGCGGGGTGCGCGAATGCCGCGCCTCAACGATCGCCGGCAAATAATTCGCGACCGCAGTGCCGCTGGTGCAAAGCAAAATAACCGGCCGGTGCGAAACCTTGGCGATACCCAGCGCGAAAAAACCGGCAGTGCGCTCGTCAAGCACCGGAACGACGCGCAAGCCGGCCTCGCCCGCAAGCGCATACGCCAACGGGGTGCTGCGCGAACCGGGCGAAACAACGGCGTGCGTCACGCCCAGCGAACGCAACGTGCGCGCGAAAACAGCCCCCCAGAGTGCGTTGACATTTCGAAATTCCGGCAATTTGGCCATACCGGTAACAACAATCGCGAAAATTTTTTTAGCCACGAAAAAACACGCGGGAACACAAAATAATGTAGTTAAAAACCCATTACATAAAAAATAAAAAATTCCGGGATGTTCTTTTGTTTTTTTTTCGGCAAAAGAGTCCCGTTTCTCCAAAAATGAAAAAGACAACCGCTCCGAAAAAAGCAGTTCCGCAATCCACGGCACCGGTGATTTCAAAGATCGCCGGTTATGCGCCGACGCTTCCGAGCCTTGAATACCGGTGGGAACCGGGTTCCGATCCCAAAACGCCGGAAGAGATCCAGCGCTTCTTCACGAGCATGCAATTGCGCGCCGTGAAGGAACACATCGTCGAAACCGGCTTGCGCATGTGGCAACGCTCGCATGTCGACGGAAACGGAGGAAACATCACCGTTCGCGTCGGCGACAATCTCGTGCTTTGCACGCCGACCCTCATTTCAAAAGGCCGCCTCACGGTAGACGACATCGCGCTCGTGGACTTGAACGGCAACCAGGTTGCCGGCCGCTACAAACGCACCTCGGAAGTAAATACGCACCTCGCGTGCATGCGCGCCACGCCGAACGCCAAAGCCTGCGTTCACGGCCACCCGCCGCACGCGACGGCGTTTGCGGTTGCGCACGTCGTGCCGCCGTCGGCCATGTGTTCGGAGGCCGAAGTGTTCCTCGGCGAGATCGGCATCACGGAATACGAAACGCCCGGCACGCCGCGCAACGCGGAGTTGGTCGGGGCGATTGCCGCGGATCACCCGGTGATTCTTTTGCAAAACCACGGCGTAATGGCCTGGGGAACGGATTTGGAAATAGCCTATTGGCGTCTCGAAAATCTCGAAGCGGCATGCAAAACGATTTGGATCGCGTCGCAACTCGGCGGCGGCCTGCACCCGATCCCGCCGGCAAAGATGCGCGAACTCATTTCGCTGCGCGGTTCGCTGCGCATGAAGGACAAGCGTTCGACGCTGCCGGATTCGAAACTCTGCCGTTCCGAAATGGCGCCGGGCTTCAAGGGATTGGTTGCCGAAGCCGGTTCCGTTTACGCGAAAAACCCGCTGAACAAAATCGCGAACGCCCAAGCGCCGGGCCGTCTCGCGCCGGAAGATATCGAAGCCGTCGCGCAACGCGTGGCCGCGCTTTTGAGAAAGTAAAGACCGGGAACGCCGGTTCGCTCCCGCGAAAAGCGATGCCGAAAAACAAAAACGCCGGAAAAAATTCCGGCGTTTTTTTGCGTCTGCCCGGCGGGCGCCGGCGGCGCCTCGCGCTTATCCGTTTCTCAATACACGACCTTATTCAGCGGGTATTCCACGATACCTTCGGCCTTGTGCGCTTTAAGCGTCGGGATGATTTCCCGGACGAGCTTGTGATCAATGATGGTTTCGAGCGCGATCCACTCGGGATTTGAAAGCGGCGAAATCGTCGGATTGCGCAACGCCGGCAATTTTGCGGACACGGTTTCGAGTTCGTTTTTCGGCAAATTAAATTTCAACCCGACCAATGTGCCGGCGTTAAGCGCGGCCTGAATGAGCATCGCGATGGCTTCGATTTTCGCGCGCTTTTGCGGATTTTCCCACGCCTTTTTATTGGCGATAAGCTTCGTATTTGTTTTGAGAATCGTCTCTACGATGCGAAGTTTGTTTGCCTTGATGGAGTTGCCGGTCTCGGTCAAATCCACGATCGCGTCGGCGAGATCCGGCACTTTGACTTCGGTCGCGCCCCAGGAAAATTCAACGTTGGCGGTAACGCCGTGTTTGGCGAGGAAGCGGCGCGTGGATTCGACGAGTTCGGTGGCGACGGTCTTGCCTTCGAGATCTTTTACGGTTTGCACCGGCGAGGCTTCCGGCACGCAAAGCACCCAGCGGCTTTGCACGTTCGAAGCACGGCTGTAAATCAGGTCGCAAACTTCGACGACGTCGGCATTGTTTTCCACGACCCAGTCGTAACCGGTGAGCCCGCAATCGAAAAATCCGTGTTCGACGTAGCGGGCGATTTCCTGTGCGCGCACAAAACGGCCGTCGAGCGCGGGGTCGTCAAAAGACGGCTTGTAAGAACGCGAACTTTTCGCAACCGGGTAACCGGCCTTCGCGAAAAGCGCCAAAGTGGATTCTTCCAAGCTGCCCTTGGGCAAACCGATCATCAAATAAGGCGTCTGAGAACTCATGGTTCGAGCAGAAACACCAAATCCGGGGAACGAGCGCAAGTAAGAATCCCGAAAAACGGATTGACTTTAAAAAGAGTTTTTCAGTTTCTGCCGCTTCGCAGATTTCAACAACCCGTTGTGCTGCGTATTTCCCCCTCCGCACTCCCCCATGAAAAAATCAATCCTCTTCATCATGGCCGCCGCAGCCCTCGCCGGTTGCACGACCGACGATAATGACGCGACGAACCAAGGCATTTCGAACACCCGCCCGAATTTTGAGCCGAGAGCCGGGTCGCAAGACGCGCAGCCCCAAACCCAATACAGCTGGGATGCCGAAGCAAAAAAGGCCGCCGAAAGCACGGATTTGACCGCGCCGAATGATCCGCACCGCGGACGCGTCACGGAAGTTGCCCCCGACTACGGTCTGTTTTCCTACCTTTCCGCCGACAAACCGGCAGTCGGCACCACGCTGCTTTTTTCGAAAGAGCGGAAAGGCATTCGGATTCGCGTGAAGGAAATCGACGGCGACGCGATTATCGCCGAAGTGCTCCCCGGCCAAGCCGACATCCCGGTTCTCGTCGCCGGCGACGAATTTTCCATCAGCGCCGACCCGATCGGACTCACCCCGGTGACTTCCGCCGGCGAGCCTGCCGCCGCAGAGCCCGCCGCAGAATAATCCGAATCGAAAAATCTTTCGGCAAACCCAGCCAAGGGCTTTGCCGGAAAAAAAACCGAAGCCCGCGCGCTTCGGTTTTTTTGTAAAACGGTTCTTGCCGGTGCTTGACGCGACAAGCGCCGCCCTTACCCTTCGCGCCTGTTTTTATTTACACAAATACGCACATGACCCGATCATCATCTTCCGGAAAAAAACCTCTTTATAAACGCGCCCTCAACCTGCTCGGCGTAGTCGCGACGACCCTGCTCGTCTTGACGCCGATTCTGCTTTGGATTTCCGGCGAAATCGCGCCGTGGGTCGCGGCAAAAGTGATTCACTCCAAAGCCGGCGCGGA
>JAVBUU010000094.1:0-5478 GCA_031555005.1 Opitutales bacterium
GAACTGCACGCCGCCGGCAAACCGTGGCGCATCGGCGTCGTCACCGGCGCATCGACCGGCCCGTCGCTCGACGGCGCGCTTGCCGAAGCAGACGCCATTGCCTGGCGCACGCCGTATCAGACGAACAACACGCTTCGCAAAAACATCAATGCCGGCAAAACGGTGTATTTCGACATGCACCTTTCGCAGCTCCAACCGTGGTTGCGCGCCGGTTTTCTCGGAAAAATCAATTTCGCCGTCATCGAGGTTTGCGACATTGATCCGGACGGCAGCGTCGTCCTTACCACGTCCGTCGGCTCTGCCAATACGCTTGCGCGCATGGCCGACAAAGTGATTTTGGAGCTCAACGCCAACCACCCGAAATTCCTTCGCGGGTTGCACGATATTTACGAACCGAGCGAGCCGCCGCATCGCCAACCGATTCCGATTTCCTCGACGCGCGGACGCGCCGGCACCGCCACGGTGAAACTCGATCCCTCAAAAATCGCCGGTATCGTGCTCAACAACGCGCCCGACGAAGTCAGCGGCTTTGACGAATCCACGCCGGTCACGCAAAGAATCGGCGCGAATGTTTCGAAGTTTCTCGCCGACGAACGCCGCGCCGGGCGCTTGCCGAACGGTTTGCCGTTCCAATCCGGCGTCGGCAACATCGCCAACGCGGTCATCGCGGCGATGGCGCAAAACAAGGAGATTCCGTCGTTCGATTTGTATTCCGAAGTTATTCAGGACGGCGTCATCGACCTCATCGAACAACAACGCATCAACTTCGCCTCCGGCACCGCGCTCACCGTTACGCCGCCGGTTTTGAAACGCATCTACGAAAACTGGGACTTCTTCAAAGAGCGCCTCATTCTGCGTCCGCAGGAAATTTCGAACAGCCCGGAAATGGTTCGTCGCCTTGGAATCATCACGATCAACACCGCGCTCGAACTCGACATCAACGGCAACGTTAACAGCACGCACGTCCTCGGACGCCAGTTGATGAACGGCATCGGCGGCTCCGGCGATTTTACGCGTAACGCGTATTTGTCGATCTTCACCTGTCCTTCGATTCAAAAGGACGGCGCGATCAGCACAATCGTGCCGATGGTCAGCCACCAGGATCACAGCGAGCACTCGGTGCAAGTCATCGTGACGGAGCACGGCGTTGCCGACCTTCGCGGCAAAGACCCGACCGGCCGCGCGCACGAAATCATCAACAACTGCGTCGACCCGCAATACCAAGACCTCCTGCGTTCTTATCTGAAATTCTGCGGCTCCTGCCACGCGCACGCGCACCCGGACAAAGCGTTCTGCTTTCACCAAGCGTTCATGCACCAAGGCGACATGCGCAAGGCCGCCGAAGTGTTGTAATTCTTCGAAAACGTCACGCGGGCGCGAATCCCGCGAACAACAAAAAACCGCCGGTATTTACGCCGGCGGTTTTTTGTTTTTTAAAAAAATCGGAAAAATTAACCCAACAATGCCGGATCAATTTCATGATCGGCATGAACGGCTTTCACGTCGTCGATGTCTTCAAGCGCGTCGATCAGCTTCATGATTTTTTTCGCGGATTCGGCATCGCTCACCTGCACGGTGGCGTTCGGCAAATAGGCGAGTTCCGAGGATTCCGGTTTAATGCCTTTATCTTCGAGCGCCTTTGCGACCGCATCAAATTCGGGCACGCCGCAAAGCACTTCGAAGTGATCGCCGTTGTTGACCACGTCTTCGGCGCCGGCTTCGAGCGCGATTTCCATGAGCGCGTCTTCCGTGGTCGCCTCGGCGGAAATCAAGAACTGGCCGCGGCGTTGGAATTTGAACGCGAGCGCGCCGGGCGTCGCCAGGCTGCCGCCGGCCTTAGTGAAGGCCGAGCGCACTTCGCCAACCGCGCGATTTTTGTTGTCGGTCGTGACTTCGATAATCACGCCGATGCCGCCGGGCGCGTAACCTTCGTAAATAATTTCCTCATACGAGACGCCGGGAAGCTCGCCGGTGCCTTTTTTTACGGCGCGGTCGATGTTATCGGTCGGCATGTTGGCGGCGCGGGCTTTGAGCAGGAGCGTGCGCAGTTTGGCGTTGGTTGCCGAATCGCCGCCGCCGGCACGCGCCGCAAGCGTGATGTCCTTGGCAAGGACGCTGAAGATTTTTCCGCGTTTGGCGTCGATTACCGCCTTATGGCGTTTGGTCGTGGCCCATTTGCTGTGTCCTGACATGTGAGGAGATTGTTGGAGTTAAAAGCGCGAGGAAAAACAAGCCGGCAATGCGCGTCAAGCGAGAGACGATTTTGCGGCATCAACTTTTCGGCTAATTTATTTGCTATCGCGCCGGGAGGTCGCTTTTTCGACGGAATGTTTAGCGGAATGAACACCATCATCGAAGGGGCAAAGGGCTTTGTCTGGCCGCTCGGGCTTTGCTCGATTCTTGCCGCTTTCATCGTGATTGAGCGTCTGCTCGCGCTGCGCGTAAACCGAGTGCTTCCGCCGGCGCTGCTCGACGCCGTCTATCGCGGCGACTTAAAATCCGCTCCCGGCAAATCCGAACATTCCGCCGGCGGACGCATCGTTTGTTTTTTCGAAAAAAATTTACCGGATGCCGAAACGCTGAAAGCCTACGCGCAACTCGAACTCACGCGCATGGAACGCGGCTTGTTCCTGCTCGACACCGTCGTCGGCGTCGCGCCGTTGTTGGGTTTGCTCGGCACGGTTTACGGTCTTTTCATTTTGTTTCCGGAAAGCGGACTACCGGACACCGCCACGCTCACGCGCGGCGTCGGCCTCGCGCTGACGACGACGATGCTGGGGCTTTTTATCGCGATCCCGTCGCTTGTTTGCAGCAATCTCATCGCGCGCCGGATTGAAATTATTTCGGCAAAAATCAACATGCTCGCGGAGCGGTTGGTTTCACTCGGCGGAACCGCGCCGGCACCGTCGGCGGAAAAAGAAGTTTAAAAAAGACATCGTATCCGGATTTTAACGACAAGACTTTCCGCCCATGTCGCTTTACCGCCCGAGAAAACGCAAGACCGACATCAACATCGTGCCGTTGATCGACGTGATGACCGTGCTGATTTTCTTCTTTTTGATGTCGATGCGGTTTGTCGATACGTCAACGCTGTCGATCGCGCCGCCGAGCGCGGAAACAGCCGAGAAAGAAAAAAGCGCGACCGGCATGGTTGTCGCGGTGACGAAAGACGGGGCGTTTCACTTCAACGGCCGGCAGGTCGAACGCGAACAACTGGAAACGCTGCTGCAAGAGACCGGCAAAAAAACGCCGGGCGAGGGGATTCTCATCGTCGCCGACGAGCAGACTTTGACCCGCGACACGGTTTATCTCATCGACCGGGCAAATAAGGCGAAATTGTCGCCGAAGCTTGTCACGCGCCCGACGAAGGATTGACGACGCGGTTCGCGCGGCGTTGCGCCTTGGCCGGGAAAACCAATTTTTCCGGTGCGCACGGCGAGATTGCCGGCGGATTTTTTTTGCTCAGCCTCCGGCGCATGAAATCCGGTTCGAATTTTGACGAAAACGCGGTGCGTCTGTTGCGCGCCTTCACGCAGGCGCACGGCGTCTCCGGCAATGAAGGCCCTGTGCGCGAAATCTTCGTTCGCGAACTTGCCGGCATTTCCGGCGCCGTTTTTTCGTCCGACCAACTCGGCGGCGTAGCGTGCGCGTTGCCGGCGAAACCCGGCGCGCCGCGCGTGATGCTCACCGCGCACATGGACGAAGTCGGCTTCATGGTTCAGCACATCACGTCGGAGGGTTTTTTGAAATTTGTGCCGGTCGGCGGCTGGAATGAAAGCACGTTGCCGGCGCAACGCGTGCGCGTGCGCAACGACGCGGGCAGGGAATTTGCCGGCGTCATCGCTTCGATTCCGAAACATTTTGCCGGGCTTGCCGGAAGCGCCGGCGCACCGTCCGTCGAGCAAATGGCAATCGACATCGGTGCGTCGAATCGCGAGCAAGTCGAAAACGAATTCGGCATTCGAGTCGGCGATCCCGTCGCGCCGGATTCGCCCTGGACGCCGCTCGCGACACCGGGATTGTTCATGGCAAAAGCCTTTGACAATCGCGTCGGCATGGCGGTGCTTACGCAGGCGATGCAATCGGCGGCTTTGCCGGACGCCGCGCCGTTGCCGGCGCAACTGATCGGTTACGCGACGGTGCAGGAAGAAGTCGGCTGCCGGGGCGCGGTTGTCGCCGGTAATGCGGCAAAACCCGACGTCGTCATTGTGCTGGAAGGGCCGCCGGCGGACGATTCCGCCGGTTTCAACCGCGCCGAATCCCAAGGTCGGCTCGGCGGCGGCGTGCAAATCCGCATCTGTGATCCGACGGCGTTGATGAATCGCGGCCTTGTCGCGTTTGCGCGCGACACGGCGATTCGCGAAAAAATTCCGCATCAAATGACCGTGCGGCGTTCCGGCGGAACGGACGCGAAATCGTTTCAGTTTTGCGGGACCGGCGTGCCGGTTATTGTTCTGGGCGTGCCGGCGCGCTACATTCATTCGCACAATTCGGTAATCGCGATCGAAGATTACGCCGCTTGTTTACGGCTCGCGACGGCGATGATCCGCCGGTTGGACGCCGAAACGATTGCCGGTTTTACGCAATTTATCTGAGGAATTGAGGAAAAATTAACCACGG
The DNA here is from genome assembly GCA_031555005.1 of Opitutales bacterium. Lineage (GTDB taxonomy): Bacteria > Verrucomicrobiota > Verrucomicrobiia > Opitutales > UBA953 > CALNBE01. The sequence continues at coordinate 4,621 of JAVBUU010000094.1, forward strand.
CGGAACCCGGCGGTTAAAGTGTCCTCCGCGGTTAAAAAACAGTCTGCGTTTTCAACCACTCGCCGGCGCGCACGCGCTCGTCGCCCTGCAATTCCAACGTGCCGTCTTTGCCGGCGGTGCCGCCGACGCCCAATGCGTTTTTCATCGCGCGCAACAACCGCGCGCGTTCCTCCTCGGAAAGCCTCTCCACGCCTTCGCCGAAAATGACCGTGACCGTTTTCCCTCCGCGTCCGGATTTTTCGATGCGCGTGTGTATTTTGCCGATTTTTTTCGGCGTTGCCGGTGCCGGCGGCGTTTCCGCCGGTTTGACCGGTACGTCCGGCAACGCGCCGAAATCGACGCCTTGAAACGGATTGTTCGACAAGGAACTGCCGCCTGTGACGACGATGCGCGATTTCATCGAAGAAGTTTTCCGGTTTTTCCGGCGACAAACGCCGGCGTTATTTCAGTTCAACGACGGCGGCGATTTCCACCGACGCCTTGAACGGCAGGCCGTTCACGGAAACAGCGGCGCGCGAGTGTTTGCCGGCATCGCCGAAAACCGCCAAAAACAATTCCGACGCGCCGTTGAGCACCTTCGGGCTGTCCGCGAAATCATCGACGCCGTTCACGAAACCGCTCACGGAAACGATGCGCGCGACGTTATCGAGCGAGCCGGCGGCGGCCTTAATGTTGGCGAGCGTGTTCAACGCGCAACGTTTCGCGGCTTCATAGCCGTAGGCGAGGCGTTCCGGCGTCGAATCGATTTTGCCGGAATGCGAAAGTTTTCCGTTTTCCATCGGCAAGGTGCCGGCGAGAAAAAGCAATTTCCCGCTTTGAACGAAAGGAACGTAAGCGCCGGCGGCGGCGGGCGGCGGC
>JAVBUU010000115.1:0-4355 GCA_031555005.1 Opitutales bacterium
TTGATTTGCTGATTCACGCCGGCGTGTGCCGTGACCGTTTGGAACCATCGACGGCGGCTTATGTGCACGGACTTTTGGGCGCGTCGCCGAACGCGCAGATTCTCGACGTGTCCAACGCATGCCTCGGCTTTTTGAACGCGATGACGCTTGCCGGCGGGTTAATCGAAAGCGGCCAAATCGAGCGCGCGCTGATTTGTTCCGGCGAAAACGGGCGTCCGCTCGTTGAGCGCACGATTGAAATTTTGAACGCCGGCGACCTCGACCGGAACGCGATAAAGCCGTATTTCGCGAACCTGACGATCGGTGCCGGCGCGGTCGCCGCCGTGCTTTGCCGGGATGATTTGGCACCGGCAAATTCGCCGCGTCTGCTCGGCGGTGCCGGTAAAACTGATTCCGGCGCGAACACGCTTTGCGAGGGTGACACGGATGCCGACGCACTCGTGATGCAAACGGATTCGGAAAAACTGCTCGACGCCGGCGTCTCGCTCGCGGAGCAGGCCTGGGCGCGGTTTTGCGGCGAATTGAATTGGAACGCCGGCACGATTCAGCGCGCGCTCACGCACCAAGTCGGCAAGCGGCACTCGCAACTGCTTTTTGAGAAACTCGGTATCGCGCCGGCAAAGGATTGGCAAACCTTCGACAAACTCGGAAACGTCGGTTCCGTATCGTTGCCGGCGACACTTGCGCTTGCTCGCGAGTCCGGCGTAATCGCCGCCGGCGACAAAGTCGCCTTGCTCGGCATCGGCAGCGGGTTGAGCTCGATGATGCTCGGGGTGCAATGCTGAGTCGTTTTTCCGTTTAAAAATTTTCAACACACATTTTTTCCCACGATGGAATTTCCGCGCGAACTTTTCCCTTTTAAACAACACCGGATTGAACTGCCGGACGGTTGCATGCACTATGTGGATACGGGCGGCCCCGGCGAAGTCGTGCTGCTTTTGCACGGCAACCCGTCATGGGCGTTTTTGTGGCGCGATTTAATCGCCGAATTATCGAAGCGCGGTTTTCGCTGCATCGCGCCGGATCATCTCGGCATGGGGCTCTCGGATAAACCGGCAAAATTTTTCAGGCTCGCGGACCGCATCGCGCACGTCGAAGTGCTGCTGCGCGCGTTGAAAATCGAAAAATTCCATTTGGCGGTTCACGATTGGGGCGGCGCAATCGGATTCGGCGTTGCCGGCAAGCGTCCCGAGGCGGTGAAAAAAATTATCGTCACGAACACCGCCGCGTTTCGTTCGAAAAACATCCCGAAGCGTATCGCGCTTTGTAAAATACCGGTGATCGGCGAAATCATCGTGCGCGATTTCAACGGCTTTGCGCGTCCGGCCGCGACGATGGCGGTACGTCACAAAATGCCCCCCGCCGTGCGCGCCGGTTTTCTCGCGCCCTACCGGGAACGCACCGGGCGCCGGGCGGTGGCAAATTTCGTAAAAGACATTCCGCTCCGCGTGGCGCATCCGAGCTATGCCACCCTGCTGGCGGTCGAATTGAATTTGGAAAAATTGCGCGACAAACCGATGTTCATCGGGTGGGGCGGGCGTGACTTTTGTTTCGACGACACGTTTTTCGCGGAATGGAAAAAACGTTTTCCGAAGGCGGTTGCGCGTTATCACGCCGAGGCGGGCCATTATGTGCTGGAAGACGCCGGCAAAGATTTGATTCCGGACATGGCGTCGTTTTTGGAGAAATAAACGCCGGGCGGATCGTCGGCGGGTTTGCCGACTTGACTTGATTTACTTTGAATTGAGTCGAAACCCGAATCGCACCGCATCCGCGAATTTTACGGCTTGGCGGACTTCCGAAATATCGTGAACGCGCACCATCGCGGCGCCGCGCGCGAGGCCCCAAACCGCGCCGGCAATGTTTCCGGCGGCGCGGCGTTCCGGCACCGGTTCGTCGAGCACAAGGCCGAGCGTCGATTTGCGGCTGATGCCGAGGAGCACCGGCGGGCCGAGCGCGCAAACACGGTCGAGATAGCGCAACACGGAGAGGTTTTGCGCCGGCGTTTTTCCGAAACCGAATCCGGGGTCGAGCCATAATTGCGTCGCCGGCACTCCGGCGGCGCGTGCATGCGCGACTGAATTTTTCAGGCTTGAAAGAAAATCGTCCCAAAAGTTTTTGCCGGAGTCGTCGCCGGAGTCGTCGGCAAATGGCGCCGGGCGGTTGTGCATGAGGATCAACGGCGTGTTTAGTTTTCCGGCAATGCCGGCGGTGTTTTTACCGCCGAAAACATCGTTGATGATGTCCGCGCCCGCTTGAATTGAGGCTTCGGCGACTTCCGCCTTGTTCGTGTCGACGGAAATCGGCACCGCCGGCAGCGCGGCTCGGACTGCGCGGAGCACCGGCAAAAGTCGCGCAATTTCCGTTTCCGCGTCGAGCGGTGCGTGACCGGGGCGCGTGGATTCCGCGCCGAGGTCGAGGAGGTCCGCGCCGTCGGCGACGAGTTGCCGGGCGTGCGTGACGGCGTTTTCGACATCGAAAAATTTTCCGCCGTCCGAAAAAGAATCCGGCGTCACGTTAACGATTCCCATGAGGAGCGTGCGTGCTTCCGGCGCGGGCAGCGGGCGGTTGTGCGGACTTGTCCAAGCCATGGATGCGGGATTTTTCGGAATCCCGGAAAAATCTCAAACGGCAAATTTTTAAAAACCGGAAAAACCGAAAAAAATCCGCCGCCGGAATTTTTATTGGCGGGGATTAAAAAATGCTTATCGGTTTCGCGTCATGTCGGTTTTTATTCCGATTCAATTTCGACACTACGCCGCGCCGTCCTGCGCGGCGCGCTTTTTTTCGGCCGAATGAGCAACGTTATTAAACTTGAACGCTGGGTTTGGTACGGCGGCGCGACGCTTGCCGGCATTGCCGGCATGGTCAATGCGGTCGGGTTTTTGAGCTTCGACCGGCACGCGATCACACATCTTACCGGCACGGCGACGGAAATCGGCATCGCGCTCGCGGCCCAACGCACCGCCGACGTTTCGCACTTCGCCGCGCTCGTGGCGTCGTTTGTTTTCGGTTGCATGTTGAGCGGCGCGATTCTCAAAAAAAACACGTTGAAGCTCGGACGCAGTTACGGCGTCGCGCTTGCAATTGAGTCTTTGCTGCTGTTTTTTGCGTCCGCGCTGATGCACGAACACTCGGAGGCGCGCGAACAGTTCGGCACCGGCATTTATGTGGCGTCTGTCGCGATCGGTTTGCAGAACGGCATGGCGAGCACTTACAGCGGCACGCTTTTGCGGACGACGCACCTGACCGGCATGTTTACCGACATCGGCGTCGCCGCCGGCCATTTTATTGCGCGGACGCAGGTCGACTGGATGCGCGTGAAATTGAGCTTGCTGATTATCGTGTCGTTTTGTCTGGGGTCGGCTGCCGGCGCGTATTTGTTCCAAGCGTTTGAATTTAAGACGCTCTATGTGCCGGCGATACTCACCGGCGGCGTTGCCGTTTTATACACAACCTATTCGCAGTGGCGTAAACCGAAGGAAAAAATTGAAAGCGGAATACGGCATTCGGCAGACTGGATTAAGCGGAAGGCGCGTCGCCGGCGGAAGTGAACCGTTGCGCTTCCGCCTTGCCTCAACCGCCGTCCGCGTTTTGCTCCGCGTTCGTTATGCGTTCCCTTGCTTTCATCTTCTCGTTTATCTTTGCGGCGGCGCTTTTCGGTTGCCGGCGCGAGGTCGCGCCGGTCGATTCCGGCGCTCCGAAACCCGATGCCGGAAAACCGCCGGCGGCTGCGGTTGCCGAAGTCGCCGTCATGAAGACGAGTGCCGGCGAAATGGTTTTTGAATTTTGGCCGGATGTCGCGCCGAAGACTGTCGAGAATTTCAAAAAACTCGCGCGTTCCGGTTTTTACGAACACACTGCGTTTCACCGCATCATTAAAGATTTCATGATTCAGGGCGGTTGCCCGAACTCGAAACCCGGCGCGACCGGCATGCCCGGCACGGGTGATCCCGGCTATAAAATTAAGGCGGAATTTAATTACAAGGCGCACGTCCGCGGCGTGCTCTCGATGGCGCGCAGCGCTTCGCCGGACAGTGCCGGCAGCCAGTTTTTTGTTTGTACGACGCGCGCCGACTTTCTCGACGGGAAATACACGGCGTTCGGGAAATTGATTAAGGGCGACGCGGTGTTGGAAAAAATCGCCGGCACGCCGGTCACCTACGGGCCGGGCGGCGAAAAATCGATACCGGCGGCGCGTGTCGAAATTCTCAAAATCGAAATCGAGCCGGCATCGACCGTTCAAAAACAATAACCCGAAAATATTTTTTTAATCACATGAGCACATCAGAAAAAGAAACCGCCGTCATCAAAACGACCGCCGGCGAAATGACCCTCGCGTTTTGGCCGGACGT
>JAVBUU010000075.1:0-17881 GCA_031555005.1 Opitutales bacterium
CGTTGGTTTTGTTTTGGAAGCGGCCGGGGAAAAGTTGGTCGAAATCGTGGAAAAGCGATTCGCGCAAAAGCTGCGTGTGCAGCGCGGCGACGCCGTTGACCGCGTGGCTGGCGACAACCGCGAGGTGCGCCATGCGAATCATTTTCGGCGAACCTTCTTCGATGATCGAGAGGTCGCGTTTTTTCGCTTCGTCGCCCGGCCATTTCGCTTCGACGCGTTCGAGGAAGCGCCGGTTGATTTCGTAAATGATTTGGAGGTGGCGCGGGAGCAGTTGTTCGAAAAGCGGCACGCTCCATTTTTCGAGCGCTTCCGGCAACAAGGTGTGGTTCGTGTAGCCGAAAACTTTCAACACGATGTCGCGCGCTTCGTCCCACGAGAGGTGCTCGACGTCGAGCAGGAGGCGCATCAATTCGGCGACGGCAATCGCCGGGTGCGTGTCGTTGAGTTGGATCGAAACTTTTTTCGGGAACGCCGCCCAGCCTTCGTTATTCCGTTTGTAGCGCCGGATCAAATCTTGCAGCGAACACGAGACGAAGAAGATTTGCTGCACGAGACGGAGGGCTTTGCCGACGGCGGATTTGTCGTTCGGGTAAAGCACCTTGGAAACCGTTTCGTCGATTGTCTTTTGGTGGACGGCCTCGATGTAGGCACCTTCGTTGAAGATTTTAAAATCAAACTCGTTTGACGCGCGCGCTTCCCAAAGACGCAGAAAATTCACGGTTTTCGTGTCGTAGCCGACGATCGGAATGTCGCAAGGAATCCCCACCAAGCTGTGCGAGTGATGCCACACCGGGCTGAAATTTCCCCGGCTGTCGTAGTCCATCGAAACGTGACCGGAAAGCGGTACGGTGACGCGGTTTTCCGGGCGGCGAATTGGCCAGGGATTTCCGCCTTGAAGCCAGTTGTCCGCCGTTTCCGACTGCCGGCCGTTTTCGAAACTTTGCCGGAACAAGCCGAACTCATACATGATGCCGTAGCCGATTGCCGGATAATCAAGCGTCGCGAGCGAATCGAGAAAACAGGCGGCAAGCCGACCGAGACCGCCGTTGCCGAGCCCCATGTCCGGCTCCGAATCCGCGAGCGTGCGCAAATCGTAGCCGAGTTCGTGCAACGCGGTGCAGGCGACATCGAGCAAGCCGGCGTTGGAAAGATTATTCCGCAGCAAGCGACCCATCAAATATTCGAGCGACAAATAATAAACGCGGCGCGTGTTGCTTTCGGAGTGCGCCGACTGCGTTTTAATAAAGCGGTCAAGCGTGCGATCCTGCATTGCCATGCAAGTCGCCGTCCACCAATCGCGCGGAGCCGCCGTCGTCGTGTCGCGGGCAAGCGAGCATTTCAAGTGATGCAAGACGCCGCTTTTGAACGAGGCAACGTCATCACGCAACAGACTGTCGCCGTAATTGGCGGGATTGGCGTCATTGCCTGCCGGTATCGAATTATTTTCTTTTTTCATAAAGTGATAAACGCCCACAGTGAAGACGCTGCGGAGTAAAATCAAGAGCGGGTGCAAACAAATTCCTTCCCCCGCCCCGCCCCCGCAGGCGTCCCGAAAAAATCCGTTAAACGAAATTTCCGTTTCCTGCCTTGAACACTTAACCGGCGATGTTCAATGAAACGCTAGAAATCACTCCGCCAATGAACTCGAAAACGCATCGTTACCCCCGGACAAAAACCCATTCCTTTTCGCAATTCTTCAAAAAAATCGCCCCGGTGCCTTTCCTGCTCGCCGGCGCTTGCGCGGCGACGTTGCCCGCCGGCAATAATGCCGGCGCCGACGCGTCCGGCCCACCGGCAGCGGCCGAAAGCCTGCCGGCAGGGCTCGCCGGCAATCCGTTCCCGTTTCCGTTCACCGCGCGCAACGAAATCTACAAAGACGGCTGGGTTGATTTTAACAAAAACGGGAAAAAAGACATTTACGAAGATGCGTCCGCGCCTGTCGAAACTCGCCTGGACGACTTGATGAGCCAAATGAACATCGACGAAAAAATCGTCCAACTCGTCACGCTCTACGGGTTCCCTCATGTTCTCAAAGACAAGCACCCGCTCGCGACGTGGAAAAATGAAATTTGGAAGGACGGCATCGCCAACATCGACCAACACGGCGACGCCTTCGGCAACGGGCGCGGCGACATGAACGACACGCCGGAACGCAATGCTTTTTACCTAAACAACACACAGCGTTTTTTCGTCGAACAAACCCGCCTCGGCATCCCGGTCGATTTCACGAATGAAGGCATTCGCGGCGCGTGCATCCGCAACGCCGCAAGTTTTCCGAGCCCCAACGGGATGGGTGCGACGTGGGACGTCGCGCTCGCGCTCGAAAGCGGCCGCATCGCCGGCGAAGAAGCCCGCGCCGTCGGATACACCAACATTTACGGCCCGATTCTCGACGTCGTGCGCGACCAGCGTTGGGGCCGCTGGGAAGGCACGTTTGCCGAAGATCCGTTCCTCGTCGCCGAACTCGGCAAGGCAGTCACGCTGGGTATCCAGGAAAACGGACACGTCGCGGCATCCCCGAAACACTACGTCGGCTACGGCGAAAACAAGGGCGCTCGCGGCTGGGATTCGCGCACCGATCCGCACATCACGGCGCAGACGTTCGAAGCGATTCATTTTTATCCGTGGAAACGCGTTTTCCAAGAAGCGCACCCGCTCGGCGTCATGTGCGCCTACAACGACATCAACGGCGTGCCGGTCGCCGGCAGCAAGCACTTGCTCACCGAGCGGCTCCGCGGCGAACTAGGGTTCAAAGGCTACGTCGTCTCGGACAGCGGCGCCGTCGAGCGTCTGCACAACTCGCACCGCGTCGCCAAAGACCTCAAAGACGCACACCGCATCCGCATCGAATCCGGCCTCAACGTCTGGACGACGTTCGTGCAACCGGCGCAAGTCGTGAAATGGATTCACGAGCTTTACGACGAAAAGCGACTCTCGGAGAAAACCATCGACACGGCGGCGCGCGATGTGCTGCGCGTGAAATTTCTCGTCGGACTTTTTGACTATCCTTACGTGAAAAATCCGGCGGCGGCCAACGGCATCGTCGGCTGCGAAAAATTTCAAGCCATCGCCCTCCGCGCCTCGCGCGAATGCCTCGTGCTTTTGAAAAATGAAAATTCCGCACTCCCGCTTGATGCGTCGAAATTAAAGAAAATCGCCGTCATCGGCCCCAATGCGGACAAATGCAACTACGTCCCGACTCACTACGGCCCGAGCGGTTTTAAATTCGTGAGCGTTTTTGAAGGATTAAAAAATCAACTCGCCGGCACCGGCGCCGAAATTGCCTATGAAGAGGGCTGTAAAATTGCCGGCGCAAACTGGCCCGACATCGAAATCATCCCCGAAGAAATGACGGATGATGAAAAAGCCGGCATCGCCAAAGCCGTCGAACTGGCGAAAAAATCGGATGTCGCCGTCGTCGTCCTCGGCGATCACGCATGGCGCACCTCCGGCGAAAGCCGCACGCGCAACAGCCTCAACCTCCCCGGACGCCAGCAAGAATTGCTAAGCGCCGTTTACGCCGCCGGCAAGCCCGTCGTACTCGTCCTTATCCACGGCCGTCCGACATCGATAAATTGGGCGCAAAAATACGTGCCGGCGATATTGTCCGCGAGCTATCCCGGCGCGCAAGGCGGCACCGCGATCGCCGAGGCGCTGCTCGGCAAATACAACCCCGGCGGCAAGCTCAACGGCACCTGGCCGAAAACAGTCGGACAAATCCCGATGAACTTCCCGGCGAAACCCAAATCCAACGACGAACCGAACACGAAAACGCGCGCGCACATCGCCGGCGCGCTTTACCCGTTCGGCTACGGCCTCTCTTACACGACGTTCAAATACGAAAATCCGTCCGTCACTCCGCTCGACGGCGGCCCTGAAAACGGCTTTCGCGTGAGCGTGGATTTGACGAACACCGGCAGTGTCGCCGGCGACGAAGTCGTGCAACTTTACGTCAGCTATACGGAAGCGCCCGTGAATTGGTTCGACGAAATGCTGCGCGGCTTCAAGCGCGTGCACCTCGCGCCCGGCGAGACAAAAACAGTCACACTCGACCTGCCGGCGTCGCATCTTGAAATCGCGCTCGACGCGGAAAAATGGATTCGCCCGACAACGCCGTTTGAAATTCGCCTCGGCACATCCTCGGAAGATTTGAAATACCGAATTCTAATTCAAGACGGCAAAGTCATCAAAGTGGACGACAAACCGGTAAAGAAAAACGCCGGCACGCTGAATCCGCTGACGGCATAATGAAAAACAAAAAAAATCCGCTTCGGTAAACGAAGCGGATTTTTTATTTCAGCGTTTCTCATTAACACCGGCGCGTCCGCCGTGGTTTGAAAATACTTTCAAGCGCAAACGGCGTCCGCCCTACTCGTCCGCGGATTTTCCGGCGCGTTTACGCTCGTGCTCTTTCAAGTAACGCTTGCGCAAACGAATAGATGTCGGCGTCACTTCGACGAGTTCATCGTTTTCGATGTATTCGAGCGAGGCTTCGAGTGACATTTTGCGCGCCGGTTTGACGCGCGCTTGGTCGTCGCTGCCGGAGGCGCGCACGTTCGTGAGCTTTTTCCCGATGTCGAGATTCACCGGCAAATCCGTGTCTTTGCAATGCTCGCCGACGACTTGCCCTTCGTAGATTTCGTCGCCGGGCGTCACAAAAAAGTCGCCGCGATCATACAACCGGTCGAGCGAATACGCTGTCACCGTTCCGCCGGAATTGGAGATCATCACGCCGGCGGGACGACGCGGCGGCTCGCCTTTTATCGGCTCATAGCCGAGCAACGTGTGGTGCATGATCGACTCGCCGCGCGTGGCGGTGAGCAGCATTGTGCGCAAGCCGAAAAGCGAGCGCGACGGGCTTTTAAACTCCATGTGAATCCAACCGGTCGCGCCGGTCTTGGCATCCATGTGCTGCAATTCGCCCTTGCGCCCGAGCACGAGCGACATGACGTCGCTTTGCGCTTCTTGCGGACAGTCGATGACGAGCGTTTCCACCGGCTCGCATTTTACGCCGTTGATTTCGCGAATGATGACTTGCGGTTTGCCGACTTGAAGTTCGAAGCCCTCGCGGCGCATCGTTTCGATGAGCACGCCGAGGTGCATCAACCCGCGGCCGGAAACCTGAAACGAATCGTTGTCGGCGGCGCGCTCGACGCGCAGGGCGACATTTTTCTCCAATTCTTTTTCCAAACGATCACCGATTTGGCGGCCGGTAACGTATTTGCCTTCGCGGCCGGCGAAGGGCGAATCGTTCACGCGGAAACCCATCGTAACCGTCGGCTCATCGACTTCGACCGGCGGCATCGGCACCGGCGTTTCCGGGTCGGTAATCGTCGCGCCGATTTCGACTTTGTCCAAACCGATCACGGCGCAAATATCACCGGCGGATGCTTCCGAGGCTTCCGTGCGACGCAGGCCCTCGAAGGTTTCGAGCTTTAAAATCTTTTGCCGATGGATCGTGCCGTCCCGCGAAACGAGCGCGACAAGCTGGGCGTTTTTCAACGTACCGGCAGAGACGCGGCCGACCGCGATACGCCCGACGTAATCGCTGTAAAGAATGCTGGTGACCATCAATTGCAGCGGATAGCCGAGCGCCTCTTCGCGCGTGGCGAAACCGGCGGCGGCGCCGCGCGACGAACCCGGCGCATAGGGTGCCGGAATCGCGTCAACTATGGTTTGGTAGAGTTCGAGCAAATTGTCGGGACGATCATCCTTAATGCGGTCAACATCGGTCGTCCCCCATCCTTCGCGCGCCGAGGCAAAAACAACCGGAAAATCCAATGCGTGATCCGGCGCGTTGAGCGCGACGAGCAAGTCGAAAACCTCGTTCACGACCTCGTTCGGGCGCGCCGTGGGTTTATCGACTTTGTTGATGACGACGACCGGTTTCAACCCGAGCGCGAGCGCCTTGCTGAGCACGAAGCGCGTTTGCGGCATCGGGCCTTCGAAGCTGTCCACGACGAGCAAACAGCCGTCCGCCATGTTGAGCACGCGCTCGACTTCGCCGCCGAAATCGGCGTGTCCGGGCGTGTCGATGAGATTGATTTTGTATTCGCGATTGTCGCGCGGGTCGCGCCAGCGAACGGCGCAATTTTTGGCGGTAATGGTAATGCCGCGCTCGCGCTCGAGGTCGCCGGAATCCATGATGTTGCCGTGTTGTCCGCCGGCGAGTTTATCGAGATCTTCCGTGCGAAACATGCCGGACTGATAGAGCAGCCGGTCGGTGAGCGTAGTTTTGCCGTGGTCCACGTGGGCGATGACGGCGACGTTGCGAATTTGCATTTTTTTAAAGGAACCGAAGTGCCGTCGGCAAAACCGACGGCGAATTTTTTTGCGAGCGCACGTTGCTGCGAATTTTTTTCGTCGGTGCAAGCGCGGAGAAAAATAAAGTCATCGTCGCCGGAAAACGCGCTTCGCTTCATGAGGGTGAAACCGGCTGCGGCACGGCACCTGCAAGAATGTTTGCCTTGGCAATACTTTGCCGCTCTGATTCCGCACCGGCATGAAACTTGATACCTCCGCAATTTTCGGCGCGATAACATCGCTTGAAAAATCGATTTCGGAGGCACAGACGCATCGCGGTTTGTTGCCGGCGGAACTCGAAGAAACCGTGCGCAGCGGTATTATTCAAAATTTTGAGGTCGCTTACGAACAATGCTGGAAAACGATGAAGCGTTGGCTTGAAATCAATATTTCGCCCGATGCCGGCGACGGGATTACGCGACGGGAACTGTTTCGGCGCGCCGCCGAGCATTTGTTGATTTCGGATGTGGACGCCTGGATGCGTTTTCACGCGGCACGAAACGAAACCTCGCACACTTACAACAACACGATCGCCGAAGATATTTTTGCCGTTTCCCGCGAATTTTTGCCGACGGCAAAACAATTTCTCGCGGCAGTTCTCGCCCGCAATGATTGATCTCGCCCCGGAACACCGCGCCGCCGTTGAGCGTATTTTAAAGAAAATCGTTCCGGACTGCGACGTGTTCGCATTCGGTTCGCGCGTTACCGGCACGGCAAAAAAATATTCGGATTTGGATATCGCGATCGTCGGATCAACGCGGTTACCGCCGGTAATCGTGATGCGGCTGAAAGAAGCGTTCGAGGAATCGGAATTGCCGGTGCGCGTTGACGTGCTGGATTGGCATGCGCTGCCGGAAAGTTTTCGAAAAATAATTTCGGAAACCGGCGAAAAAATGTAACGCGACAATACTCCGTAACGCATCCGGCAAGATGCCGAAAATCCGGCCCGGAAAATTTAAAATCCCGGGAATCCGCCTTTGCCGCCCATGCCGGGAAACCCGCCGCCGAGTCCGCCCATGCCGCCGAGTTGACGCATCAGCGCCTTTCCTTTGCCGCCTTTGAGCATCTTCATCAGTTGGCGCATTTGATCGAATTGTTTGATCAAGGCGTTCACGTCGCTCACTTGCGTGCCGGAACCTTTTGCGATGCGCGCGCGCCGGCTGCCGTTCAAAATGTCCGGTTTCCGGCGTTCGGCGGCCGTCATCGACTGAATGATGGCCTCGGTGCGCTTCATCATTTTCTCCTCTTTCTCGCCGATGTTGATGCCGCTCATGCCGGGCATCATTTTCATCATGCCGCCGAGCGGCCCCATTTTTTTCATTTGCTGCAACTGCGAAAGGAAGTCCTCCAAATCAAAATCCGCTTTGCGCATTTTTTCGGCGAGCCGCGCGGCTTCTTTTTCGTCCACGACTTCCTGCGCCTTTTCGACGAGCGTGACGACGTCGCCCATGCCGAGGATGCGTTGCGCCATGCGGTCCGGATGGAAGACGTCGAAGTTTTCGGCCTTCTCGCCGGTGCCCATGAATTTTATCGGAACGCCGGTAATGCTTGTCATCGACAGCGCCGCGCCGCCGCGCGCATCGCCGTCGAGTTTTGTCAGAATAATACCGGTGAGCGACACGGCTTCGTGGAAATGTTTCGCGACGTTGACGGCCTCTTGACCGAGCGCGGAGTCCGCAACGAGCAAGACTTCGTCGGGCTGAATGCGTTCGCGGAGTTTTTTGATTTCGACGATTAACTCCGGATCGATTTGCAGCCGGCCGGCGGTGTCGAAAATCACTGCGTCGGCAAAGTTCTGCTGCGCGAACGAAAGCCCGGCGGCGGCGAGCGCCGGCACGTCGCGTTCGTTGCGATCCGCGTAACACATGAAACCTTCGGCCTTGGCGAGCGTTTCGAGCTGGTCAATCGCCGCCGGGCGATACACGTCGCACGCGACGAGCGCGGGTTTCCGGCAACCTTCTTTTTTGACGAGATGCCGGGCAAGTTTCGCGGCGGACGTGGTTTTGCCGGAGCCGTGCAAGCCGACGAGCATGACACGCAGCGGACGTTTTTGCGGCAGCGTCGCGGTGCCGTCGCCGAGCAATTTCACGAGTTCGTCGTGAATAATTTTCACCGCCATTTGCCCCGGCGAAACGCTCGCGAGCACATCCTGCCCGAGGCAAACCTCTTTGACCTTGTCGACGAAATCGCGCGCGACCTTGAAGTGCACGTCGGCGGAAAGCAGCGCGGTGCGCACTTCGGCGAGCGCCTCGGCCATATTGGATTCGGAAAGCTTGCCCACGCCGCGAAGATTGCGGAGTGCTTTGCCCATGCGGTCTGTCAACGATTCGAACATCGGAAAAATAAATTGCGGAGGAGGTGTGTTGGTTTGCGTGCGGGATACCGGCAAAAACTTTTTTCTAAAACAAAAAATGCCCGGCCGCCGGTTCGCGCCGGATTACTTTGCCGGCTCGATCAATTCGATTTCATAACCTTCCGGTGCGTCGATGAACGCAATTTTGTTGCCGGATGAAGTCATGTGCGGGCCGTCGCTGAGCGGAACGCCGAGCGCATTTGCGTGCGCCGCGAATTTCTCCAAATCATCGACCTCGAAGGCCAGATGCATCAAATCGGGCTGCACCTTCACCGGTCCGCTTCCGGGAAAATAAGTCAATTCGATCAGTTCTTCGCTGCCGGGCGTGCGCAGAAAAACGAGCTTGGAGCCGCGCGGAGATTCTTGGCGTTCGACGACTTCGAGTCCGAGGACTTGTTCGTAAAATCTCACCGTGCGTTCGAGGTCGTCGACACGCATGCGGGTATGGAGAAGTTTTTTGACAAGGGTGCTCATAAATTTTCAGGAAATTTTTTATTTAAAAAACGTAGCTTATCGACCCGCTCGTGAAAACGAAAAGCTCGTTATCCTGCGTGGAAAAATCCTTTGTCCGAATCACCTCGGCCAGCATAAAACGCAGCCCGCCCCACTGCGCGACAAACCCGAGCGCGAGTTGCCCGATAAACGGACGACTGTCCACGCTTCGCCCCGAGTGCCACCGGCTGCCGTCGAGCGTGGAATTCCACGCCCAGGCTTCGGCCTGCAAATCGGCAAAAAAGTAAAATGAATCCGGCGTCCAACGCATTTGCGCGTCGTAATCGGCATTGCGCGCCGGCCGAAGCGTGCCGGCCGTTGCTCGGGCGAAGTCCGCGCCGAAGTCTTCCGGCAAATACCACCCGCAACGAAGCTGCGCGCCGCCGGTGGCGTAAATTTTCACGGTACCGGCCTCCAAGTGCACATGCGGCACAAGGTCGAATCCGAACGAATCGTCACTCGACAACGGCATGCGCCAGCGACGTTCCCAGGCGAGCTGGACAACGGGGTCGTTCCCGTGCTGCTGCGTGTCCCAGCCTTGCGCTTTCGGGTCGCCGATCAGTCCGTGATATTCGTTTTGCACCTGTTCGCCGAGCGCGGCCGGACCGAGCACGCCGAGGCTCAATTCGAGGACGTCGAGCCGGTTTTTCGTTTCACTGCTGAGGCCGAACGCGCCGTAGAGCACGCCGGCGTACGGACGGTCGTCCGGCGGCGAACTCGGCACCAAGTAATCCTTCGGCGTGTAAATCTCCTGCGTAAGCGAGAAATGAAAACGCCACTCCGCCGGCGTCGCGCCGGTCGGCGACGCGAGCGGCAACAGTGTGTTTATTTTTTCGACAAACCCCGGCACATTGCCTTCCCGAAACAACGCCGGCGACGTGTAGGCGAATTTCAGCCCGTTCGTGTAATATTTGTCGCTCCACTTGAAATCGTTTTCCCACCAACCGGCAACGACGGCGCGATCGGCGGCCGTCCGTTTTTTTTCGGCCGGCGACGCGTTGCCGGCGATTTCCCCGTCGGCAAACGCGGGCGGCAACATGCACAAAGCCGCTGCGACAACGAAAAACGGCTGCTTGAAAAATGCGCTCATTGGAACGCGTGTTATGCCCGAAACCGAAGCCGGCAATAAATTACAAAAAACACAATGCCCGGCACCTCCCTCTCCGGCTTGACTTTCGCACGCCTTTTTCAATCCTTTCTCAATAAGAAAACGCCATGAAACCCTTTCCCGATTCCTCCCGCCTTCGGCCGACCCCGTCCATCAAAACCTCGGAAAATCCGCGCGATGCCTTTGCGCTCTTCCTGTCCGGACGCGGGCTGCGCGTGACGAGTCCGCGCCTGGCGATTTTCGATGCCGCTTATGAGCGCAAGGATCACTTTACCGCCGAGGATTTGCTTGTCGATTCGCGCAAACGCGACCCGGAGGTCTCGCCGGCGACAGTCTACCGGTCGCTCCCGATTCTCGTCGAATGCGGGCTGATTCGCGAAGTGGACATCGGACGCGACCACAAATACTACATGACCACGCTCCGGCAAAACACGTTTCAAGCACAGCTTGTTTGCCCGGACTGCGAGAAAATTGTCGAAATTGATGCTCCCTTCATGGAATGGTACGGCAAAACGGTTGCCGAAAAAAACGGCATGCAACTTGTTTCGCAACGCCTCCAAGTCGATGCCCACTGCAAGGACTGTTTGAAAAAACACGCCGGCAACACCTGAGCCGCACGGAAAAACACGCCTTTACTCAATGAAAAATACGCCCGACACCGGAACGCCGGCACCGCTGGTTTTCAAACCGAGCGACCCGAAAACGCCGGAACGCCTTTCACCCGTGCAGGAAGAAATCCTCCGCCTGAAACGCGAACGCAACGCCGTCATTCTGGCACACAATTACCAAACCGACGACATCCAGCAAATCGCGGATTACGTCGGCGATTCGCTCGGGCTTTCCTACAAGGCCGCCGAAGCACAGGCCGACGCCATCGTATTTTGCGGCGTTCACTTCATGTCGGAAACCGCGAAAATCGTGAATCCGGCAAAAACCGTTTTGCTGCCGGATTTAGACGCCGGCTGCTCGCTCTCCGATTCATGCCCGGCGGAAAAACTCGCCGAATACAAAGCCGCCAACCCCGGTCTTTACGTCGTCGCCTACATCAATTGCAGCGCAGCCGTGAAGGCGCTCAGCGACGTCATCTGCACCTCCGGCAACGCCGTAAAAATCGTCAACAACGTGCCGGCGGATCGCGAAATTCTTTTTGTGCCGGATCAAAACCTCGGCCAATGGGTGATGAAGCAAACCGGTCGCAAAATGCGCCTCTGGCCGGGCAGTTGCTACGCGCACGTTTTGTTCACGTTGCGCAACATCGAAGCCGTGCGCCGGCAATTTCCCGGCGCGCCGGTCGTCGCCCATCCCGAATGCACCGAAGCCGTGCGCGACGCGGCGGACATCGTGTGCAGCACGGAAAAAATGCTCGATTTCTGCAAAACAAACCCGGCGGACACATTCATCATCATCACGGAAACCGGCATGATCAACCGGCTGCGCCGCGAAGTGCCCGGCAAAACATTCGTCGCAGGCCCGACCGACCACTGCGGCTGCAACGACTGCCGCTACATGAAAATGAACACGCTCGAAAAAGTGCGCGATTGTTTGAAAAACATGACGCCGGCGATCGAATTGCCGGAGGACATCCGCAAGGCGGCTTATTTGCCCATCAAACGCATGCTCGATTGGAGCCGCTAACGGAAAAATTCAAATTCCGGAACGGCAAACTCCAAATAAATCCCAACCCGAAAAACTCAAAATTACAAAAGAACGCCGGCGTTTAACCCGGCGTCTTTTTTGGAATTCGGCGCTTCGGGATTCCGATTTTTCAAACGCTTCTAACTCGCGTTTTGAATTTCGCCGGCGTGCGCCTCGGGCTCTTGCCCGCCTTTACCGGCAAGCCATTCCGCAAAACGCCGCGTCTGCTCAATCGTGCCGACCAGCAGCAAATCGTCTCCCTCGCACAATACTTCCTTGCCGGTCGGATTGATGATTTTTTTGTCGCCGCGCTGAATGCCGACGACGCGCACGCCGGTGTTCTTCGCGATTTGCAATTCGGCAAACGAACGATCGGTTCGCGGACTTTTGCCGACGCGCGAAGTTTCCAGAACCGCACGCCCGAAAACTTCCGGCTTCACGCCGGCGCTGTCGCGCGTTTCAAGAAACTCACGCGCCGCTTTGAGCTCCGAAATCTTGCCGAGCAGCAAAATCTTATCGCCCGGATACAGCCGCATATCCGGGCCCGGCGTCAGAATGCTGTGCCCGTTGCGCGCTATTTCCACAATCGACGCCCCGAAACGCGCCGGAATCGCAATCGCGTGCAACGTTTTCCCGAGAGAAACAGCATTGTCGGGAATCTCGCATTCCTCCAACACGATATCCCAGGAGCCGAGTCCGCGATCGAGATTTTCCTTGGCCTCCGCGCGCAATTCCGCCGCCGAAACATGGCCGGAAAGCGTCGTTTGCATCGCGTGCTGCCACGCGCTGTGCCAATAAATAAGCCGGCGCGAAAAAACGGCGATAATTACAACCGTGCTGCCGATAATCGCCGCCCAAATCCACGGCGCGTATTTGAACCGGTCGAGCTGAAACGCCCACGCGAACCAGTAACAAATCGCCAATGCGGCCCCGGTTTTAAACCCGGCATTCAGCAACGCGCGCGGCAGACGATGCGTGCGCATCGTTTCCGAGAGAATAAGCGACATCGCCACAATGCTGCGCCAAAGCGCAAACAGCGGAATCAGCAGAAACAGCCCGAGCACGATCCGGAAACTCACTTCAAAAATACCCGGCGTCAGCCACAAGAACCATTCGCCGAGGCGCTGTTCGCCGGCGGCAGTAAAAATTTGTTTTTCGACAGCGCCGGAAATCGGCCCGAAAAAAACGATAATTCCGGTGATCAACAGCATTTCAACAATCACCCTGCCGGCCTGCGGACGGATGATTTTCCAAACCGGACTCGGGCCGGGACGATTGCGAATCTGCATCAACCAATCGTGATACGCCATAAGCGCCTTCGTAATCCACTTCGGCTCAATGCGCTCGGAAAACGCGATAATCGGCACCGCGTAACGATTCAAAATCGGCGTCGCCAGCACGGTGAAAATCGAAATCGCGACCGCCACCGGATAATATTCTTTGCCCAAAATACCGGCCGTGATGCCGGCCTGCGCGATGATGAACGTGAACTCGCCCAACGGCGTCAGCAACATCCCGCCGCGTCGCGCGTCATGCGGCGGCACGCCGACGAGAATGAGCGCCAGCCCGCAAGCAATCGGCCGCACGAACAGCGAAAAACAAACCAAAATCACGACAATCAACCAGGTGTCGAGCAGCAGCGCCGGCTCGATCATCATCCCGATCGAAACAAAAAAGATACTGCTGAAAATGCCGCGAACGCCGCCGAACGATTTTTCGATCAACTCCTTTTGGGGCAATTCCGCGATAATCGCGCCGAACAAAAACGCCCCGAGCGCAAGCGAGTAACCGGCAAGCGTTGCGCAAAACGCCAACAGCAGCAACAACCCGGCGATTGCGACGACGCGCAATTCCGCGTCGCCGGTCATGTCCAGCCGGCGAAGAACCTTCGGCAAAAAAAGCAGCGACGTCATCAAAATCAAAACCACATACGCGCTGATTTGCGTCACCACGCTGCCGAGCTGCCCGGCCCCCAATGAATCATCGCCGGAGCCGGCGCTCACCGTCCCCAAAATCGTCAGCATGATCACCGCCACGACATCCTCGACGATCGTGATCGTGAGTGCCATTTGCGCCGTTTTGTTGTGCGCGAGATTCAACTCTTCCATTACCTTTGCGATGACGGCCGAGCTCGAAACCATCAACATCGCCGCGATGAACAGACTCTGCGAATGCGTCCAATCCATCGCATAGCCGAGCATCAGCGTAAATTGATACATGAAAAGCGCGCCGAGACCGGTCGCCACAATGATGCCGGCGCCCATTTTCGCGATTTTCGTCAGACTCAAATGCAATCCGATCGCAAACATCACGAACACGAGGCCGATTTCCGAAAGCTCGCGCACGCGCACCTCGTCCGTGATAAACGTAATCGGCGTGTGCGGCCCGATAAAAACGCCGGCAAGCAAGTAACCGACGATAACCGAAAGCCCCATGCGCTTGCAAATGACGCCGGCAATACCGGCGGAAAGCAGAAGAATACCGATGTCTTTGACTAATGAATAATGCATGAGCGAACGCGAAAGGAGCGTTCTTCCTAAGAAAAATCAACGGCGGGTTAAGTTTATTTTTGAAATACGAAAAAAATCCTTCCCCGGCATCTTTGCGCCTTCGCGTGAGAGTTATAAAACAACTTCCTGCGTATACGCGAAAGTTGAGCGTTGAGCGCGGCCGCAAAACGATTTTCCTCCGCCGGCAATGAAACGATTTTTTCCGTATTACGTTCACCTGAAGGCAGTGCGCGGGCACTTCTTCGGCGCGATTCTGTTCGGATTGGTTTACGGCGCGGCAAACGGCTTCGGGCTGCCGTTCATGACTAAAAAAGTCCTGCCGTTGCTCTTTGGCGAAGAAGGCAGCACCGGCCTTCCGCCGGGCGACCTCGTTCTCGTCGATTGGCAAAACTTGCCGAAACATTTCCCGAAACTCGATTGGTCGCCCTGGGCGATTCCGGCGGAACACGTCCTGCTTTTTGCCGTGTTGCTGATGCCGGCCGTGTTTGCCGTGCGCGCCGTCGCCCAATTCTCAAACACGTATTTGCTCAACTACGTCGGCGTGCGCGTGCTCGAAGGCGTCCGCATCTCCGTCTTTAAACGCCTTCAGGAACTGCACCTCGACTTTTTCCGAAAAAACCAAGCCGGCGATTTAATCAGCCGTATCATGGGCGACACGGCGCACATCAAAACCGTGGTCGTCGATATTTCAAACGACCTCATGATTCAACCGTTCTCGCTCATGGGCGCGCTCGGTTACGTCATTTGGCTCGCGCTCAGCTCACCGGGCACGGAACGCTTTTTGCTCGCGCTGGCGTTGGTGCCGATCGTGGTTTTGCCGATTCGTCTTTTCGGAAGAAAACTCGCCGCCCGCTCGCACCAAATGCTTTGGCAAGCCGGCAACCTTTCCGCCGTGCTCACGGAAAGCGTCCAATCGCCGCGCGAAATCCGCGCCTACAATTTGCAGGAACGCGAAACGGAACGTTTCCGGCAACTCGTTCGCAGCCTTTTCGGGGTGCAAATGAAAATCGTGAAATACGAAAAAATGCTTTCGCCGCTCATCGAATTTGTGTGCGCGTGCAGCATCTCGTTCGCCATTTATCAAGCCTCGCAAGTCAACATTTCCCAGGAAACAGTGCTGTCGCTCGTCGTCGCGCTTTACGTCGCCTACGAGCCGATCAAAAAACTCGGCGCCATTCACAACAAAATCAAAGCCGGTACCGCCGGCCTCGTCCGCATCGAGGAAATCCTCCACGCGCCGATTGAAGTCGCGGATCCGGCAAAACCGGTGCCGTTGCGCGATGTGCACGGCGCGGTGCGCTTTGAAAATTTGACATTCGCCTACGCCGAAGAACCGGTGCTGCGCGACGTCAACATTTCCGTAAAACCCGGCGAAATCGTCGCGCTCGTCGGGCCGAGCGGCGCCGGCAAAAGCACATTCGCCAACCTTGTCCCCCGCTTCTACGACCCGCAATCCGGCAACGTTTGCGTGGACGGCGTCAACGTGCGAAACGTACTCCAGTCCGAGTTGCGCGACGCCATCGCGCTCGTTTCCCAAGAACCGATTCTTTTCGACGACTCCGTTTACAACAACATCCTGCTCGGACGCCCGAACGCGACGCGCGAGGAGGTTTACGCCGCAGCCGAAAAAGCCGGTGCCCGCCAATTCATCGAAGCATTCGACACCGGCTGGGAAACCCGCGTCGGCGAACGCGGCGGACGGCTTTCCGGCGGTCAACGCCAACGCATCGCCATCGCCCGCGCCTTTTTGAAGAACGCGCCAATTCTGATTCTCGACGAAGCCACCTCCGCGCTCGATTCCGAGAGCGAAGCGCTCGTGCAGGCGGCATTGGAAAAACTCGTTGCAGGCAAAACGGCCTTCATCATCGCGCACCGGTTCAGCACGATTCGCTTCGCAACGCGCATTCTCGTTTTCGAAGCCGGCAAAATCGTCGCCGACGGCACGCACGCCGATTTGCTCCAACGCAGCCCGCTCTACAAAGCGCTCTACGAACGGCAGGCTGAAAAATAATCGCGCCGGAACCGGCGCGTCGCTCCGAATAAAAAAATGCAACCTTCCGAATTTTCCGTCGAACGCGTCCGCGCCGATTTTCCGATTCTATCCCGAAAAATCGGGAAAAATCCGCTCATCTATTTAGATAACGGCGCGAGCGCGCAAAAACCGGCATGCGTCATCGACGCCGGCACCGCGTTCTACCGCGACCACTACGCGAACATCCACCGCGGCGTGCACAAACTCAGCGAGGAGGCAACGGTCGCCTACGAAAAAGCGCGCGAAAAAGTCGCCCGGTTTTTGAACGCCGGCGAAACGCGCGAGTGCATTTTCACGCGCAACGCGACAGAATCCGTCAACCTCGTCGCCGCAACGTGGGGCACCGAAAACGTGCGCGCCGGCGACGAAATCATTTTGTCCGTAATGGAGCACCACGCGAACATCGTGCCGTGGCAAGTCCTCGCCGGTAAAACCGGCGCGACAATCCGCGTCGTGCCGATGACCCCGGAAGGCGTCCTGCGCACGGATGTTTTAATAAATTTCCTGTCGCCGAAAACGCGCTTCGTCGCGATTTCGCACGCCTCAAACGCGCTCGGCACAATCAACCCCGTAAAAGAAATCATCGACGCGGCGCACGCCGCCGGCGCGCACGTGCTGCTCGACGGCGCACAATCCGCAGCGCATTTGCCGATCGACGTGCGCGCGCTCGACTGCGATTTTTTTGTTTTTTCCGGCCACAAGGTTTGCGGGCCGACCGGCATGGGAGTGCTTTACGGCAAGGCGAATTTGCTCAATTCAATGCCGCCCTACCAATCCGGCGGCGACATGATTCGCGTCGTCGATTTCGACGGCACGACATTCCGGGAAATTCCCGAGCGGTTCGAAGCCGGCACCCCAAACATCGTCGGCGCGGTGGAACTCGGCGTCGCGCTCGATTACGTGCGTAATTTACAACCCGCCGCGCACGCGCACGAAACGAGATTGCTCAACTATGCGACCGAAAAACTCTCGTCCGTTGCCGGCTTACGCCTCATCGGCACCGCACCGGAAAAAGTCTCTTTAATTTCATTTTTACTCGGCGACATTCACCCGATGGACGTCGGTACGATGCTCGACGCCGACGGCATCGCCGTGCGCACCGGCCACCATTGCACAATGCCGTTGATGAAGTCGCTCGGCATCACCGGCACCGTTCGCGCGTCGTTTTCCTTCTACACCCCATTGGAAGAAATTGACCGCCTCGCGGTCTCGCTGGAACGCATAAAGAAGATGTTTTAAAAAAACGGCCGACCGCGCGCCGGCACGCATACCGCGCAATTCACTGCCCCTTTCCCACCCCAAAAAAATCCCGTAAAACTTATGACCTCCGCTGCCCCCGCCGCCTCCCAAAACGCCGCGATCGAATCGCGCATTGCCGGCGTTAAAAATCAAAAAATCGATCACGCAAAACTCGCCCGCGAAGCCGTCAAACTCGCCGGCGATTTGCT
>JAVBUU010000082.1:0-2542 GCA_031555005.1 Opitutales bacterium
GCGTATTCGGCAGCTTCACGGCTTCTTCGAAGGCGAACTCGACACCTCCGGCCCCGGCTTCGACCAGTTCCGCAAAGAACTCGGCTCGGAAGACCGGCAATAACCGCTCCGGCCGGCAAAGAACCGCAGCCCGTGAAAAAATCGCCGAACCTCAAAAACACACCGGGGATTCGGCGTTTTTTTTCCGTTGCCGGAAATTTGCGCCTTCTGCCGCTCGCATTGAGCGCCCCGGCACTGCTCCTCGCCTCCTGCCGGCAAGATTTTGAAAACACCGGCAACACCGGCGAAAAAAACGCCGAATCGCAGCACCGGCGCGTCGAACCGCACGCCAAACGCATCGGACAAATCGCCCGGGTTGACGAAACCGGCAAACACGCCGTTGTGTGGCTCGACCGAAACACCGGCATCGGCAAAAATCAAACCCTCCTCACCCGAGACGAAGCCCTTCGTCCGCAAGCGCGCCTGCGCGCGACAGGCGAACGCGACGGCCGCGCCATCGGCGTTGTCGCCGAAACCGGAACAATCGAGCCGGATCGCGAAGTCGTCATCCCCGACCAAACGATGCTCGAAGCGCTTGAAAAAAATTCCGCCGGCGACGACCGCCGCTGACCGCGCTTCGGTTCTTTACAACCCGTTCGCGCCGGAACAAAACCGCCGCCCAATGAACGACGACGCCCCGCAACAACACGGCACGAAAATGAAATCTAAAGGCGGACTGAAACGCATTTGGAACGCTTTTTGTTATTCGAAAGACGGGCTTATCGAAGCCGTGCGCCATGAGCACGCCTTCCGGCAAGAACTTTTTCTCGTCCTCCCGCTGTTGATTGCCGCCGTTTTTTTGCCGGTCGATTGGCGCGACAAAGCCTTGCTCGCTTCCGCCCTCCTGCTCGTCCTTATCGTCGAGCTGCTGAACTCCGCCATGGAAGCCTGCGTGGACGACATTTCCCTCGAATTTCGGCCGCTCGCGAAACGCGCCAAAGACATGGGCAGCGCCGCCGTACTGTTGAGCCTGCTTGTCGCCGGCATCGTTTGGGCGGCGATTTTGCAGGAAAATTTCGGCGAAAAATTTTTCTCGAAGTAACGCGTTAACATGGGGCGACGCGCAACAACCGCACCGAAGCAAAGCGGCAAAAAATCAAAAGACGCCGCTCCGTTTTATCACGGCGCGCGATTAATTCCGCTCTGCGCCGGTTTGATTTTCGCCGGCATCGTTTACGCGGTTTTCAAACCCGAACCGGCAAAGCCCGGCAACGCTCCGCGCGCCGCCGAACCGCCGGCGGCAACGCGTGCCGAACCGACGCCGCCCTTACCGGCAAACACGTTCAACCCGGAAAACCTTTTCCCGGAACCGACGCCCGACGCCGACGCATTCCCCCGCCCCGCGCGCACGATTCTCGAAACGCAAATCGCGCTTACGCGACGCGGATTTTCCTGCGGTTCGATCGACGGCAAAACCGGCACGCAAACGCGCGCGGCGCTGCGCGCATTTCAACTGAACGAAAACTTGCCGGGAACCGGCGTGCTCGACGACGGCACCGGCGAACGCCTTGTCTTGGCAACGCCGCCATTCGCAACATACAAAATCACGCCGGACGACCTCGCGCGCCTTCAACCGCTGAGCAAAACCTGGACCGGCAAATCGGAACAAAGCGCGCTCGAATACGAAACCGTTTTGGAATTCGTCGCGGAAAAAGCGCACGCGCACCCGGCGCTCGTCCGACAGCTCAACCCCGGCACCGATTGGAACGCGATTTCCGCCGGCGACGAACTCACGCTCCCGGCGGTCGAACGCGAAACGCCCAAAACCAAAGCCGCGCAAATCAACATTTTCATCGCGGAGCACATCCTGCAAGCCGTTGACGAAACCGGAAACATTCTCGCGCATTTCCCAGTAAGCATCGCCAAAAACAAAGAAAAACGCCCCGCCGGACGCCTGACCGTGCAAACCGTCGTCCCGAACCCAAATTACACCTTCGACCCGAAACTTTTTCCGGAATCGGAAGAAGCGGCCGCCGGCTCCGGTAAATTGATTTTACAGCCGGGCCCGAACAACCCGGTCGGCGTCGCGTGGATCGGGCTGGACTTGCCGGGCTACGGCATTCACGGCACGCCGCACCCGGAGCAAGTCGGCCGCACGGAATCGCACGGTTGTTTTCGCCTCGCGAACCGGGACGCCGAACTACTGCTTGAATTGGTACAAATCGGCACGCCGGCAGAAGTCTCGCCGTAAGCCGGAAACGGCAATCAATGCCCGTGGCCGCAACCGCCCTTGCCGTCGCACTCGCCTTCGTGCTCGTGATGATGCCCGCAACCGCCGTCGCCGTGACCGTGACCGCCGCAACAACCGCCGGCGCGGTGCGGGTGCCCGTGCGACAACTCCTCCGCCGTCGCTTCGCGCACGCCGGCGATTTTTACTTTAAAATGCAATTCCTGCCCCGCCATTTCATGGTTCGCGTCGAGCGTGATGCCCTCCGGCGAAACCCCGACTACGCGCATGATTCGGACGCCGTCCGGCGTTTGCGCGTGAAATTTCATGCCGACC
>JAVBUU010000137.1:0-5846 GCA_031555005.1 Opitutales bacterium
CGCCGGCAGGGTTACTCGGTGCTTTCCGTCGAATATCCCGGCTACGGAATCGCCGCCGGCAAACCGAGCGAAGACGGCTGCTGCCGCGCCGCCGACGCCGGTTACGCCTATTTGCAAACCGTGCGCGGCGTGCCGGAAAACCGGATTGTCATTTACGGATTTTCGCTCGGCACCGGCGTCGCGACCGATTTGGCCGCGCGCAAAAACGCCGGCGCGCTTATTTTGGAATCGCCCTTCCTCTCTACGTTTCGCGTGATGACACGCATAAAACTCCTGCCGTTCGACAAGTTTGATAATTACGCGAAAATCGAAAACGTGAAATGCCCGGTGTTTGTCGCGCACGGCACGGCGGACAAAACGATTCCGTTCCGGCAAGGCAAAACGCTTTACGAAGCGGCCACCGGCGCGCGCCGGAAACAATTTTACACCTTTGAAAACGGCGGCCACGGCAACCACAACGCCGCCGCGTGGAAAGATTACACCGACGCGATAAAGCAATTTCTTGCCGCATCGGAATGAGAAAAATTTAAGAATTAAGATTTAAGAATTAAGAAAATTGCACCTCCTCCGAGGCTCCTGTTTTACTTCTTAAATCTTACTTCTTAATTCTCAATTTCCCCCATGACACCCGCATTCGAAAACGCCCGGCAACTGTTGAAACAACTGCCGGGGCTCGGACACCGCTCGGCGGAGCGTCTCGCGTTGCATCTGCTCGTCGAGCGCCCGGAACGCCTCGCGCCGTTGCTCGACGCGCTGCGCGAAGCGTCGGAAAAAATTTCGCGCTGCGAGATTTGCGGGAATCTTTGCGAAGACCGGCATTGCCCGATTTGCGCGGACACGCGCCGCGACGCACGCCGGCTCTGCCTCGTCGAGCAAGTGCCGGACTTGCTGGCGCTCGACCGCTCCGGCGCTTACAACGGACTTTATCACGTTTTGCACGGCAAACTCTCGCCCATTCAGGGCGTCGGCCCGGATAAACTGAATTTCGGAAACCTTGAATCGCGACTGGCCGCCGGCGAAATCAACGAAGTGATTTTGGCGCTCTCGAACGACATCGAGGGCGAAGCGACTTGTCATTATATTTTGGATACGTTTTTGGCGAAACGCCCCGACGTCGCAATAACGCGCATCGGGTTCGGATTGCCGTCCGGCGGCGGCCTGACGTTTGCGGACCCGGCAACGCTCAAAAGCGCAATCGACGCGCGGCGAAAGTATGCCTAAATGAGCCCCGAACTTCGCATCGAAAAATTTTTCCTCGCCAAGGCGCTCGTGGCGACCGGCGCCGGCAACGACGAAGACGCGCTCGAAAAAATTCGGCCGGCGGTGCAACGCCTCAGCGATTTGTTCACGACGGAGCGGCCGGCCGGCGGTTTTCCGGATTACGCCGCCGATCCGTCGCTGCTTGCGGCCTACGGGCTGTTTTTCTTTCCGCAAAGTTTTTGCCGCGCCGGTATCGCGCTCGACCAAGCCGTGCGTTTTCGGCATTGGAAACCGGGTGCGACCGCCGGCGAACTGAAAATACTCGACCTCGGTTCCGGCACCGGCCCATGCGGATTGGCGCACGCTTTCGCGTTGCGCGCGCTCGCGCCGGAAACGCCGATTCGCCTGACCGCGCTCGATCACGCGCCGGCGGCTTTAAGCGCGTTGCGCGCACTTGCGCCGCAGGTCGGACTCGAAAAATTTTCCGTGGAAACGCACGCGGTCGATTTGCGTCGCGCCGACGCGGTTTTGAAAAATTTGCCCCGGCAGGACATCATCGTCGCCGGATTTTCGGCAAACGAACTGTTCGGCAGCAATGCCGGCGCGTTGCGCGATTGGGCGGATTCGCTGTGCGAAAAACTCACGCCCGGCGGCTTGCTCCTCATCCTCGAACCGGCATTGCGTGAGACGGCGACGACGCTGCAACGCGCGGCGGACGCGCTTGTCGCCGGCGGACGCCGGCACCGTTTCGCGCCGGAACTCGACAACGCGCCCTGCCCTTTGCTTGCCGAAAAAACCGGTAAATTTTGGAGCCACGAAGTGCGTGAATGGACGCCGCCGGCATCGCTCGAATTTTTAAACCGAAAACTGTTTCGCGACATCGGCGTGCTGAAATTCGCTTACGCGGCGTTGAGCCCGACGCCGCCGGCGCCGTTGCCGGAACGCCCGGCCGCGTTACGGTTGATCTCGCCGGTCGAAGCATTGAAAGGCCGTTTTGTTTTCTCGGCCGTCATCGCCGGCGGCAAAAAAATCACGGTCGATATTCCCTCGCGCGGTCTGTCGAAAAGCGAGACGAAGGCGGTCTGCGCGGCGTGGGAACGCGGCGACATCGCCGGAGCCGAAACCTTGCAGCCGCTGGGCCGGGAAGGATTTTTCCGCATCGCCGGCATCGAGGATTTACGGCCGCTTTACCGGTTAAAACAGAACCGCGGATAACGCCGATACGGCTTTCTCGAATAACATTTAGAGTTTATCAAAACGATCCGATTTTTAACAGGAGGACGCGGAGGGCTCAGAGGACATTCCTCCACGCCCTCCGCGACCTCCTGTTCATATTTTTAAAAGGCGACAAACCTCACAATATCTGTGTTAAACGATATAATTTAGAACAAATTCGTAACGCGGCAGTTAAGTTAATTTAAAGCAATAAAGACCACTTACATTTCTCCGTCGCGCCGCGTGAGTTTTTTTCACCGACCCGTTTAATTCCCGGTTATTTTTTCTTCGTCATTTGCCCGCCGGCAAGAAACGCGACGAAAAGCGTCCAAGTCGGAAACATGCTTACAACCGGAATTAACTCCGGAATAATGATCAGCAGCATTTCGCGCCGGAATCCCCAAATCAGCAGCAACGCGAGCGCCATCGCCGCGTCCGAAAAAACATAAAGCGCCGGGAAATTCGTGAAATCCAGCGCATCCGCGCCCATCGCCAGCAAAAACGAAATGCCGATGCCGAACGCGCCGACGGTTCGCCGCACGCTGCCGGCGGTCGCGCCGGTTTTTTCGCCGCCGGGCGTGATGTCAACGATCTCGACGGATGTTTCTCGGAAAGGCTTGTCGCCGGGCGGAATCGGGGGCGGAGGCGGGATGGGCCGGTTCATGAAAACGACGTTTTGTTTTTTCTCGGAAAAAGCAAGGAGACGCACAGCGTTTTTCAAAATGGAATTCAGCGACGCAATAAAACGAATCCGCGCCTTTCACGACGAGCGCGACTGGCGGCAATTCCACCGCCCGAACCACCTCGCCGCCGCGCTCGCAATCGAAGCCGGCGAGTTGCAGGAACACTTTTTGTGGAAGTCGCCGGCGGAGGTCGAAAAACTCGTCGCGAATCCGGCGAAACGCGACGCCGCGGCGGAGGAACTCGCCGACGTCTTGATTTACGCGCTCACGCTTGCCGACGAGTTGGGCGTTGAGCCGGCGGACATTATTTTCAAAAAACTCGCGAAGGCCGCCGAGAAATATCCGGTTGAAAAGGCGCGCGGGCGGCACGCCAAATACACGGAACTTTAAGCAAAATTTTGTGAATTACCGCCACGGTTTTCATGCCGGCAACTTTGCCGATGTCGCCAAACACGTTTTGCTTTTGCAACTCGTGCGCGCCATGCAACGCAAAGAAAAAGGATTTCTCTATCTCGACACGCATGCCGGCGCCGGCGCTTACGCGCTCGATTCTGCGGCGCGCGGCGATTCGCTCGCGCGAAAACCGGAACATCCGGACGGCATCGGGCGTTTGGAAAAATTGCCGGAAAACGAATTTGCCGCGCTGCCGGCGGCGATTCGCGAATACGTTTCGCACGTGAAAAACTTTTCCGGCAACGCCGGTGCCGGAAAAATTCAAAACTATCCCGGCTCGCCGATGTTTGCACGATTGCTTGCGCGCCCGCAGGATCGCCCGGCGTTTTGCGAAAAACACCCGGAGGAATTTCTCGCGCTGAAACACACTTTTTCAGACAAAGAAAAACGCGTCACCTTGTATCCGCAGGACGGATACGTCGCGATTCGCGCCATGCTGCCGGCGCCGGAAAAACGCGCGCTGGTTTTCATCGACCCGCCGTTTGAGGCGCAAAACGAGTTTGAGCAAATTCTCGCCGGCATTCGCGAAGGCCTGCGGCGCGCGCCGGCGACCGTTTTCGCCGTTTGGTATCCGATGACCGAACGCGCCGACGCCGAGCGGTTTTTCGCACGAATTGAATCGGAAAAATTTCCGCCGACGCTGACGGCGGAGTTGACCGTCGCCGGCGATTTTTCCGGCATGAAAATGCGCGGCACGGGGCTGGCGGTCATCAATCCGCCGTGGCAAATCGAAAGCGAAATGCGGCCGGCGATAAACGCATTGGTTCCGCTTCTCGCGCAAGCACCCGGCGCAACCGGCGAAGTGCGTTGGATTGTGCCGGAAAAATAAACGGGAAAAATCGCGAGATTCGGGATTTCAAATCCGGTGATCCATGCCGAATGCCGGCAAATCCTCACGCGCCGTGCCGATGATTTTCGCCGGCACGCCGGCGACGCTCGCGTGCGCCGGAACATTGTCGAGCACCACGCTGCCGGCGCCGACTTTTGCGCATTCGCCAATCTCGATGTTGCCGAGAATTTTTGCGCCCGCGCCGATGAGCACACCGCGCCGCACCTTCGGGTGCCGGTCGCCGCGTTCCTTGCCGGTGCCGCCGAGCGTTACCTCGTGCAAAATCGAAACGTCGTCTTCGACGACGGCGGTTTCGCCGGCAACGAAACCGGTCGCGTGGTCGATCAAAATGCCGGAGCCGAATCGCGCCGCCGGATGAATGTCCACGGTGAACACCTCCGAAACCAGACTTTGCAGCAAAAGCGCAAAATGCCGGCGGTTGTTTTGCCAAAGCCGGTGCGCGATGCGGTGCGAGGTCAGCGCCAAAAATCCTTTAAACCACAAAAACGGCGTTAACACGGAATCGCACGCCGGGTCGCGCGCGATGACGGCGAGCAGATCGCGCCGGATTTGCCCGCCGATTTCCGGCGTGTTTTCGAGCACTTCGGTGAAAACGGCGTTTAGATACGAAACATGTTCCGCGTTGTGCGCGAGCTTGGCGGCGAGGCGCGAGGCGAGGGCGCGTTCAAAAGACGGATGGCTCAAAACAAATTCGTTCAGCAACGGCGCGAGCGCCGGTTCTTCTTTGCCGACCGTGCGCGCGGAATTGACGAGCGATTCCCAAACGGGATCGGCCTCGGCGGGAACGGAAAAATTTGTTTGAGCGGGTGCGTCCGGCATTTGTGGAAAAAAGGAAGGCGGAAGCGTGTTGTTCGCGTTTCAAAGCGCAAAGAAAAATCTGCCGGAATCCCGGTCTTTTCGCATTTGTTCTTCGCACGGAATTTTTTTTCGTTACCATTTTCCGTTTTATGCCAAAGAAAACAGTTATTCGAAAAACTGCCGGCAACGCCGTCAAAGCACCTGAATTCCTCGTCGAATTGCTCGACGCGAAATCGCCGACCGGCCATGAATTCGCCGCACAATCGGTGGTGGACAAATACGTGAAACCGGTTGCCGAAACTTATGCAAAGGATGCCATCGGCAACCGCATTGCGACGCTGAACGGGAAGGGCGGGCCGACCGTGATGTTCGCCGGTCACATCGACGAAATCGCGCTCATCATTTCCTACATCGACGACAGAGGTTTTCTTTATTTCGATTTTCTCGGCGGCCACGACCAGGTGATTCCGTCCGGCCGGCGCGTGCATATTCTCACGAAAAACGGGCCGGTGCTCGCCGTTACCGGCACACGCTCCGTGCATTTGATGTCGCCGGAAGTCCGAAAAAAAGTCCCCGAACGTCACGACATGTGGCTCTACATCGGCGTCTCGACTCGCGCCGAAGCGGAGAAAATCGTCCGCGTCGGC
>JAVBUU010000145.1:0-26626 GCA_031555005.1 Opitutales bacterium
CTTGAAGCTTCAGCAAAGCATTCTCGGATTCCTCGCTGCGAATCCCGGCAAACAATTTACCGCCGGCGAAATTGCCGCAAATTTAAATCTTGATGCGAAAACCGAATTAATCTTTAAACTTTGCGAACATTCAGCCGCGAATTCCGAAAAAGGAATTTGCAAAAAGCTCGCCTCACCCTTCTTCAAAACCACCTACGGCCGCGTTTCGTGAAACGTGGCAACTTTTTAACCTGACTCGACTAACGCACCCCTCCCCATGAATAAAACTGCCTCACTCGCCATTCGCATCGTCGCGATTCTCGCCGCCGCCGGCGCGGGATATTTTTGGTATTCCGTCCAAAGCCAAGGGCTTGATGTTGCGATGGAAAAAACGAAATGGTTCCAGACTGATCCCGAGTTGCGTTCCGGACCGGAATTTTCGCAACGCATGGAAGCCGCCGGAAAACTTCAGGGCATTTTGGCCGAAAAGCGCAAAACCCTTGAAGAAGTTTCCGCGGCGAAGAGCGCGGCAGAACAGATGGTGTCGGCCCGCGACGCCAAGATCAGCGAGCTTAACGACGAAAAAAACCGCCTCGAAGGCGATCGTATCGAAGCGTTGCGCAAACGGGACGAACTCGTTAAAAGCACGCGTGATGCCGAAAATAAGGCCGCACATGCCGAAGGCGAACTCGAAAGCGCCACCGCGCAAATCGCCAAACTTAACGCGCAAATCGGCGGCATGAAAACGCAGGAAGAGTGCGATGCGCTGGTTGCAAAAACCAATGCCGCCGTTGACGAAAAAGAACGCGCGTTCGGCAGCTACGCCCAACTGCGCAATTGGGTGGTTCGCCAAGGATTGGTGCCGCCTTTCGGCGCGACCCCGGGCGAGACGATCTCCACCGCGGATTCCCAAGGCGTCAATATTGTGCCGGAAAAAATCCAAACACGCGTCGTCAGCGTTGACCGCAAAAACGGCCTGGTGGCCGTTACGCTCGGAACCAACGATAAAATCGAGTCCGATAAAACGTATGTGGTCGAACGGGACGGTGCCGTGCTCGGCTCCGTCGGTGTCTCGAATATCGGCGAAAACGGCTTGACCGTGCTTTCGATTTTGCCCGGAACCAACCAAGCGCTTTTTAACAGAGAAATGATTATTTCGCTTGTCCCCGCAGCCGAGCTGCCGGCAGCGCGTACAACCTCGGCAAAGCCGCCGGTCGCCGTCGCTCCCGTTGTCGCCAAGTAAGTTTTTTGCACCCGAAAATATGCGCCCGTTCCTGTTTATTCTTTTCGGATTCACCGTCCTTGCGTTCGCCGGCTGTGCGGAGACGCAAAAACCCGATGATGCCATGATGCCCGGTGCGGCACCGGCGGCGTGGGAGGGCGGAATGCCGGGGATGAGCGGCATGGGGACGCGTTAAATTAACAGTCTCGAACGCGAACGGCGGGCCGGCAACGCTCGCCGTTTTGCTTTTGAAACAGTAATTTTTTCACACAAAAATGGATCGTCCGTTTTACGCGATAGCGGCCATGGCCGAAAATCGGGTTATCGGGGCCGCCGGGAAAATCCCGTGGCATTTGCCGGGGGATTTTAAGTTTTTCAAAAAAACGACGATGGGGCATCTGCTCGTCATGGGGCGGCAGACTTATGATTCAATCGGGCGTCCGCTCCCCGGCCGTACCACTGTCGTGCTCAGCCGGCAACGCGGGCTGACGATTCCGGGCGCAATCGTTATCAACGATTGGGATGCGTTACGGAGTATCGAGCCGGAAAAAAAAGTTTTCCTTGCCGGCGGCGCGCAACTTTATGCGCAATTGTTGCCGCGCTGTGCCGATCTGTTTCTGACGCGCGTGCGCGGAACGCCGGCCGGCGACGCGTTTTTCCCGCCGTTTGAGGATTTGTTTGATGCCGGCGAATTGCTGGAATCCGCGCCGGAGTTTTCCATTTACCGTTACCGGCGGAAAAAATCATAATTTGTTTTATACCGTCTCTCTCAATGAGCTCTGCTTTTAAAGATTTTCACGGCTTCCTTGTTGAAAGGTGGCATATCCCGCTTGAACCGGGGCATTATTGCGATCTGGCGGCATTGCTCGGCATGATTGCGGTTTCCGCATTTTATTCCGTTTGCCAAGCGGGGATGAGTGCGGTTTGGCTGCCGGATGCGGCGCGCCTGTTCGCCGTTTTGCTGAGCTTTCACGTCTTCGTGCTCGCGGGGCGTTGCCGGGAGGGGATCGAATTTCGGCGCGGCGTTTTTTTGGTTTTGCCGGCGCTGTTGTGGTTGGCGGCGGATTGGCTTTTTTTCTCCGAGAAACCTTGGGCGGCCGAGGTTAATTTGATTTCGGCAATAACGGCGGCGAGCTTGTTTTGGATTTGCCTTTATCACCTTCGCCACTCGTGGCTGAAATGGATTGTCACGGGTGTGTGGGTTTTGGTCGCCTGTTTGCTTGCTTCGTTGGCGTGGGGGGAGGAACGGGTTGTTGCGGAATTGTTCCTCGGCAGGAAGATTTCGCTGAATTACGGCGGCATGTTTTGCGGGTTGTCCGGCAATCCGGCGGCTGCGGGCGCATTGCTCCTGCCGGCGTTTTTTTCGGCATGCGCCGTTGCGCTTGCGCGCAATCGAATGCTGTGGGCCCGGTTGCTGGCAGGGTATGCCGGCGCGGTGTTGTTGTTCGGAATTTATATGACGCACCATGTCGGCGTTTGGCTCGGCTGCCTTGTCGG
Organism: Opitutales bacterium; assembly: GCA_031555005.1. Classification (GTDB taxonomy): domain Bacteria; phylum Verrucomicrobiota; class Verrucomicrobiia; order Opitutales; family UBA953; genus CALNBE01. Next base: position 2,699 of record JAVBUU010000145.1, read on the forward strand.
TACGGTGATTTTGTCGGCGTTGGTCCTCGCAAGAACGACGAGCCGCATCGGCTTGGTGCTTCTTACAGTCGGTGTTTTTGCGTGGTTTTCGCCAAGGATGAATACGAATGTCGGAGTGCTTTTTTCACAGCCGTCGCCGACGATTGAGGGCGTTTCCGGCAATCCTGTCGTTTTGAAAGCGCCGCTTGCGTATGCGGCTTTGAAAGCGGTGGCGTCCTCGCCGGTGTACGGGCTGGGGTCCGGCGGGTTTGAAGTGTTTTTTGAAAAATACCGTCCGGCGGGCTGCCGAACGTCTCCCGTGACCCCCGGCAGTTTGCCGCTGGCGCTGTTGACGGAATACGGGATTGTCGGGTTTTTGGCGGTTGCCGTGCCGGCGTGTTGGCTTTGGTTTGCCGGATTGCAGGCGTGCCTGCGTCTTCCGATTTGGGAGTTTTCGGAAAAACTTTCGATGCGCCGGCGTTCCCGTTCCGGCAGAAAAAAATACCGGCTTGTTTATGACCCCGGGCATATCGTTCCCGAACAGCGGATTCTTTTCGGGGGAATTTTGGCCGGTACGGCCGCCACGGTCGTTTTGCTGTGTATCGATTATCCCGGTTTTATGCCGGCGGTGTTGTGCGGATTTGCAATTAACGGCGCGATTTTGCTCAGCGAAATTAAGCGTAATCCGGACATCCTTTGCGCCGGCGTTCCGATGAAAAAACTTTTCCTTGCCGGCGTGGTGCTTAAACCGGCGGGGTGGCTGCTTTGGGTCTTGGCGCCGTTGACATCGGCTTCGCTTGCGGAGCGTGCCGGTGAGGTCGTGAACAAGTTTTTGCCGACGCCTGAGGATCCTGCTCTCGGCTATCGGTTGGACTTCGGCAAAGAGCGGCTTGCCGCCGCCGGTGACGAGGCGCGTCGGGCTGTCTACTACAATCCGCAAAACGCCGAGGCTTTGGCGGTGTTTGCAAAAAGCGCGTTGCGCCTGAGCGCGCTTCGCCCGGAGCAAAGCGACACGCTCGGCTCGGAGGCGCTTGCCGCGGTTTCCCGTGCCTGCGAAATCGAGCCGAAGAACGCAGACTTTCTGCTTGTCCGCGGCGCGGCGCTTTACATGCGCGGCGACACGCAGGGCGCGTTTGAGCAGTTCCGTGAGGCATTGGAAGTCGCGCCGCGCAACTTGCCCGTGCTTTTAACGGCCGGTGATTTTTTTACGCTGCAAAGCGCGATGCACGCCGAGGCGTTTGCCGTTTTCGACAAGGCTGTGTCCCTGTATCCGAAAAATGAATACGCGCACCGACGGCGAAGTTTCCTTTCCCAGGTCGGCGCGATGAACGAACCGGAGGTAAAAAAATGATTGCCGAATTTCACAGAGAAAAGAATCCGTGGCCGTCGGTTCTGCTTTTGGCGGCGATTGCGGTCGCGTGTTTTTTGCTGCCGCCCTTGGCGCGCGGAATCTTTATTCCGGCCGCGAGCGTACCGGAGGTGAAAAAGATCGCCGTGCCGAAACTGCCCTTTGCGCCCGAACGCCCGACTGAGCCGGTTGCGGGCGAGCCCTCGGAACAATAATTTTATGATTACGGATTTTTTATTTCCGCTTATTTCGGGACTTGCCGGTTATCTGCTGGGGTCGATTTCTTTCGCGGTAATCGTGGCGAAGCGCTGCGGCGTCGATATTTTCAAGGCCGGCAGCGGCAATCCCGGCGCGACGAACGTGAAACGCGTTTGCGGTAAAAAGCCCGGTAATCTCGTGTTCGCGTTGGATTTGTTAAAAGGGTTGGTCGCCGCCGGGCTGCCGTGGGTTATCGGCACGCTTTCGGGATTCTCGCCGGACGTGATTATGCATGCGCAAATCGCGGGTTTTGCCGGTGCGGTTTTGGGGCATTGTTTTTCTATCTTTTTGGGATTTCGCGGCGGGAAGGGAATTGCCGTCAGCGCCGGCGCGCTGCTGGGTGCCTTGTTGCCTTGTTGCCTTGTTGCCGCCGCGCTTTGGCTGATTATCTATTTTTCGACGAAAGTCGTTTCGATCGCGTCGCTGCTCGCGGCGTTGTCGCTGCCGGTGACATCTTATTTTTGGTATAACGGCGCCGGCGATCCGCGCTTTTGGCTTTGTTGCGCCGTCGCCGGTTTTGTTTGTTTTACGCACCGCGGCAACATCGCGCGGCTGGTTTCCGGCAAAGAAAACAAATTTTAGGATTTTGCGAAAAACGGGTTGTTCTTTTTTTCGAAGCCGACGGTTGTCGCCGGGCCGTGTCCCGGCGCCAAAATCGTTTCGTCCGACAATGTGAAAATGTGATTGCGGTTGTTGGCGTGCTGTTGCGCGAAGCAATCGGCGGCGCGTCCCATTGAGGCGGCGAAAACGGAGTCGCCGACAACGGCGAGCGGTTGCGGCAGCCCGGCGACGACGAATGCCGTTTGCCCGGGCGAGTGACCGGCGACATCCCGCGTTTCTATCGTCAAATTTCCCACGGCAAAGCGCGCGCCGGCGACAAAGGTTTTTACGTCTTCGAGCAGCGGCTCGCGGGCGTCGATGCGGATTCGAATTCCGGTGAAGGCGGCGCGAACGGCGTCAATGGCGGCGATATGGTCCGGGTGCGCGTGCGTCAAAAAAAGCGTTTTCGGGAAAAGATTTTTTTCGCGAACGGCGGCGGTCAATTCGCGGATGTTCGTGCCGGTGTCGAACAGCGCCGCCTCGCCGGTCGCCGGCGACCAAACGAGATAATTGTTTACCGTGATTCCTTCACGATAATCTGTCGTGAACATCGCGAATCCGTCGGCGATTGCCGGTGCGGGCGGCATGATTTTTTCGTGCGCGAGCGCGACGAGCGCGTCCGCGTTCAACCCGAGCACCGTCGCGATGTTGCGCAGGGCATCGTCGTTCGGCATTTCGTTTTCCGCGTCGCGCAACACGGCGATTTCAATGTTTGCGGCACCGGCGAGCGCGGCATCGGAAAGCCCTCGGCTGAGTTGTGCCTTGGCGATGACGTCGCGAAAATTATCTTCGAGCGGCAGCGTTTTCATTGCGCAAAACAAATTGTCTTTTTCTTGGACGCAACAGGTTTGCCGGCCTTTCGGAAAAATCAACTTGCGCGGCGAAGGCGCCCCGCCTTTCTTGACCGTATTATGGCAACTCCCCGCAGCAGAAGCAGAACAAACGGCGCTTTCGGAAAAACGAAAAGCCGTCCGACCGATCCCGTGTTCCGTAATGTTCCTGCCGGAATGCCGGTGCGTAAAACGCCCGAGGGCGGATTCAATATTTCCGACGCGATCGTCGAGTTCGCCAAGCCGGTCACGGAACAAGCCGGCAATAACCACACCGCGATTCGCGGGGCGATGAATGTGGCCGTGTTGTTGTGGAATTCGCTCATCGAGGGCGAAAAGGCCCTCGCGTCCGCGAAAGAAAAATTGCTCGCGCTCCCCGGCGCCGAGCCCGAACAGGTCGACGAACTCATTGCGACGATGACCGCGCGCAAACAGGAACTTTATCCGGACGCCAAGCAAGTCGTGTGCGACTTCTCGCTTAATTTTTCGAAGAAGGGCATCAACATTCGCGTCGCGTCGATGAACATTGCTCCGGCAGGCGTGGAGAAAACCGTCGCGGCGGAAGCACTCGGCGCGTAACCGCGCGGAGTTTTTTACCGCCGGTGTAATTTTTCAAGCAGCGCCAACGCCGACTCCGCGCGGTTCAAAATATACAGGTGAAATCCCGGTGCGCCGCCGGCGCTTAATTCGTTAATTTGCCGGAATGTCCATTCGATGCCGGCGTTGCGCGCCGCCTCTTTGTCGTTGCCGCAGGCAGCGAGGTCTTTTTCCAACTCCGCCGGCAGGCGCGACCCGCCGAATACGCTGAATTTTCGCGCCTGTTCGAGCGAAAACAGCGGCAGAATTCCCGGCACGATCGGCACCGTGATGCCGGCTTTCCGGCAGCGTTCGACAAAGGAAAAATAAACGGCGTTGTCGAAAAAAAGCTGCGTTGTCACAAAATCCGCGCCGCATGAAACCTTGTGCGCGAGTCGGAGTAAATCGGTCTCGGCGTCCGGGGCTTCCGGATGTTTTTCCGGGTAGCCGGCGACGCCGATCGAAAACCGGCTTCCGTGTCGTTCGCGAATCAGCGACACCAATTCGGAGGCGTGGGAAAGCCCGTCCGGATGCGGCTGAAACGCATTTTCCCCTTTCGGCGGATCGCCGCGCAACGCCATGATGCCGGAGAAATTTTCAGCGGCGAGTTTGTCAATGATGCCGGCGAGTTCGGTGCGCGAATGCCCGACGCAGGTCAGGTGCGGCACGACGTTGTATCCGAAAAGTTGATGCAAAAATTCGCCGTATTCGATCGTGCGCTCGCGCGTGGAGCCGCCGGCGCCGTAGGTGATCGACGCAAAGGCGATGTCGAAATTTCTCAGTGCCTGCGCCGTTTTTAAAATTTGGCGTGCGCCTTCTTCGCTTTTCGGCGGAAAGAATTCGACGGAAATTGCCGGCGGCGCGGCGTGCAGGCGTTTGGAAATATCGACGGAAAGCGGCATTTTTAACAAATCAACAAATCCTGATTTGATGATTTGTAAATAGAAAAAAGAAACCCGAAGCGCATCACGGGGCTTCGGGTTTCTTTTTTTATTTTGCCGTTAAAGCAGGTTTTTTATTTCCGGCACAATCGCATCGGCCCAGCGGTTGTAGCCGTCTTCCCGGAGGTGAAGCAAATCCGGCATGACGGTTTTCGACAACGTATCGTCCGGTTCAAGGAAGACCTTGTTGATGTTTTTGAAAAAGACATGCTTCCCGTCGTCGAATTTCGCGATGAGCGCGTTCACGGCTTCGTTGTTTACGCGCCGTTTGTCGGTCGGTTTGGCGTCGCGGGGGAAGATTGCCAGGAGCAGAATTTTCGCTTTTGGTTTTTTTGCGCGAATTTCGTCGATGTTGGCCTTAATGCCGGCGGCGACGATTTCCGGTTTGTCCATGCGGTGCCCGGAGTTGTTCGTGCCGATCATCATGACGACGACCTTCGGGTTACTGTTTTTGTGGAGATTTCCGTTTTTGAGCCGCCACAAAAGGTTTTCCGTGCAGTCGCCGCCGATGCCGAAATTTTGCGCGCTGAGCGGGGCTATTTTTTCGTCCCAAACTTTTTGGCCGTATTTTTCCCAGCCTTGCGTGATCGAGTCGCCGACGAACATGACGTCGAAATCGCCTTTTTCGGCGCGCGCGTTCAGGAGTTTGTATCGGTCGGCCCACCATTTCGGGACGGCCTTTTGCGGTGCCGGTTTGAGCACTGTTTCTTGCGCGGGGAGCATTGCCGGCAAAACGGCGACGGCGAGCAGCGCAAAAAGCGGAATGATTTTCTTCGAGGACAACATGATGAAGGCGCTTTCGTTTATGATGAAAGAGGACCGGAGTTGTGAGATGTTCCTGCGGAATACGGGCGGCAATTCATTTAGTGCGTCACGCCGGACGTTTTGGAAGGCCGGTCGGTATTCTTCCGGCGGCGTGCGACGAGGGCGACACCGACTGCGGCGAGCCCGACGAACAGCGCGTAGGTCGAAGGCTCGGGAATGGCGTAGATGTCCAGATAACCGACGGTATTCGACCAGCGTGCTTCATAAAGATCCGAACCCGTGCCGAACAGCGTGGCGACGCTGCCGGCGAGGGAATCCCAGCCGGCGATCGACCCGCTTAGCGAGTCGAAGAGTTGATATTCGGTGCCGTTGAGATCGGAGGTTACGTTTTCGAGCACGATTTTCAGGGTCGCGCCGGTCAAATCAATCGAGTCCGCAATGATGCAACCGAAAGTTGAATCATCGGTAATTTTCAGCTCCAAGGTCGCGCCGGCGAAATCCGCCGCGCCACTGATTTCAAGATTACCCGCCGTGACAGTCGCAACGGTCGTGCCGGAACCGGCGAAAACATTGCCGGTAATTACGCCTGTTCCGCTAAGTTTTCCGCCGGTTGTGAGCGCGAGCGCAGATGTCACGAACTCGCCGTCAAGAAGAACGGTGCCTGCCGAAGAAACGCTTTTCGCGCTGCTGCCGTAGCTTCCCGTGATTTTGAGCGTGGCTCCGCCGTTGACGGTGACATCGCTGCCGGCAATCGCTGCGCCGGCGAGCTCGAGTGTGCCGGCGTTGACTAACGTGGCACCGGTGTAAGTATTATTGTCGCCGGTAAGTTTCAGTGTGCCGTCTCCTTTTTTCGTGAGGCCGCCGCCGGTGCTCGTCGCGTCTTCTTTCAGCGCGTTGGCGACGGTGACGTCGTGATCGCCGGTATTAAAAACCGCGCCGCCGTTTTGAACGTAAACGTTGTAATTGTTGCCGGAAGCGCCCGCATTAAAAATGCCGGCGTCGCCGGTGATGTCGGCCGTTGTTTTTACTTCGCCGCCGTTGAGATAGATGCCGACCGTGCCTTTGTCAGACTCGGCGCCGAGCGCCTTATTTGTTTCGAGCGTGCCGCCGGAATTCAGGTGTAACTCCGCCGTGTTGGTTGTTGCGATCGCCAAATCAACGGTGCCGCCGGTGATGATACATTTTCCGCCGTCGTTGATGTTAAGAACGCCCTTCGCTGAGCTGCCGTTTGCGAATGCGAGTCGTCCGGCCGCGACGGTGTATGTTCCGGCAACATTCATCACGCCGGTATAGCCCGCGCTGTTTTGTCCGACAAAGCCGCCGGCCGATTGCGTGACGTTGGCCCCGGCAAGAATATTGAGCGTGCCGGTCTTACCTTCAGAACCGGTCGTGGCGCCGCCGATTCCGTCAATAAAGGTTACGAAAGAATCCCAGGTTCCGCCCAGATTCAGCGTGCCTGCTCGGACGCGGAGCATGCCGGTACCGGTGCTTCCGCCGCCGTTGAGCGTAAGCGCCCCCGGCCCGGTTACGGCATTGTTTCCCGTTCCGATCGCGCTTGCGCCGGTAAATTCGATGTCGGAATTTACCGTAAGCGTCCGGGCGCCTGTTATGTTAAGGCCCGTGGCGTTCGTGAACGTGAGCTTTCCGTTATTCGTCACATTGCCGAGGGTGGTGTCGCCGGAGACAGTCAACGCATTGGAAATAGTGTGTGCGGTTGTCGAGTCCGAGGAGAGCGTCGTGCCGGCGTTCAGCGTTAATGCGCCTGCTCCGAGCGCATTGTCTTTGCCGATTTGGAGCGTGCCCGCGCTGACTGTGAATGCCCCGCCGTGGGTGTTGGCTTCGGTCCCCGAAAGCGTGAGCGTCCCCGTTCCGGTTTTTGTTATGGCGCCGTTATTGCTCAATACGCCTGAAATCACGACGTCCGAATCAACTTGGAGTGTTCTGGCATAACCTCCCACGTCCACTCCGCCGGTAATGGTGAGCTTCCCTGTGTTGGTTGCGTCGCCCAGTATCCATGTGGATGCGCCGCCGGAGCTTGCCGAAAGGCTGTTATTTATGACTACGTCTTGTGTGCCGGATGAAGCAATTTTTTGGGTGGTTCCACGATTCAGCGTGATTGTTCCGGTGCCCGTGGCGCCGTCTTTTTCGACAAGAAGTGTCGAGGTGTTCGTCAGCGTCCAGTTCCCGTTGTAGGTGTGAGCATCTCCGAGCAAAATCACTTTACCGTTGGTGCCGCCGCTTATCGTCAAATCGCCGTTCCCGGCGATGTTTTGTAATGTGAGCGTAGTTGTGCCGGTGTTTATGGTGCTGTTTCCTAACACATTAATTTGCCCGGAAACCATCGCGCTTCCGCTGACGTTCTTAAAGGTTGAGTCGGTTTTCAGATTTACGGTTTGTGCAAAAACCGCTTTTTCTGCGGCCATATTTGGTTGAATTGCAAAAGTTGCCCCCGATTCCACGTTAACGGTAACTGTGTTTTCGACGCGGGAATTCCCGCCGCTGCCGCTGGCGAAATTCAATGTTCCATTTGTAACGTTAAAAGTCCCGTTGCTGATGTTTGGGCCGGAAATCATCACGGTTCCCGCTCCGTTCACAGTTACCGTCTTGCCGTTCAAATTTACGTTTCCGGCACCAACGGTTGAGCTAAAGGAAAGCGTGCGACCGGATGCGACCGTCCAATTTTGGTCGTCGGACAAGAATAAGGAAAACGTGCCGTTACCGAAGGTAAGGTTTTGAGTTGCCGCGCTCATATCAACGCCGCCGGCGCCAAGTGTTAATTTATTTGAACCGGTAACGGTAATTGCACCGCCGGGGTTTACGACTTTGATGCCGGCCCAAGTGAGGTCGCCTCCCATGGCAACGGATTGCGCGCCGCTCACGGTGTTGTTCCAAACCGCAACATCGGTTTCGCCGGGCGCTGTTCCGCCGGTCCAACTGCCGCCCTGATTCAGTGCGGTTGTGTTGGCGGCTTTTGAGATTTCGCCGGCAAGCGTTGTGCCGGTTGCCAAGGCGAATGCGGCAAGGGTGAGGAATGCGCGGGAGAGGTGCTGTGTTTTCATGACTGTAGGATTATTGGGTTTTGCAAAACGAGGCGAACGCGAGCCGCCCGACGACCCCGAGAATTTTTTCGGACGCCGACTTCACAACGAATTTATTGCCGGCAACCGGTTCTTTTTCAGAATCGGATTTTTCTTTAAAAATTCGTGAAAAACATAAAATTCGTGAAAAAATAAAATCGTGGAAAACTTCTTAAAACATCCGTTGAAAAAAATCTCGTTGCCGGATCGCGTCTATGAGCGGCTGAAAACGGATATCCTCGAACGACGTTGGAAGAACGCCCTGCCGGGGGCGCGTGCCCTTGCGCTGGAATTGGACGTCTCGCGCAACAGCATTCTCGCCGCAATCGAGCGACTCAAAAAAGAAAATCTCCTGTTCAACGCCGGCAACGGACACGCGCTGCGCATCGCGGACTCCCGCCGGCGCACCGCCGGCCGCCGCCGGTTTGATGTCGCGATTTTAACGCTTACGCCGCTGCACGAACTGTCGTGCGAAGAGAAAATCTTTGCGCTCTCGATTTTGCGCGAAGTCGAGAACGCGGGATTTGTCGGGAAATTCCCGTCGCCGCCGGCCGCCGCGAAAAACAATTCCGCGGTCGCGAAAACCTGGCTGCGCCGGCAGGACGCCGATATTCTGATCCCGATTATGTTCAGCGAAGAATTGCTGAAGTTTTTACTCGCCGGCACCGCGCCGGTGTTGGCCGCCGGCGGCGCGACGCGGAATCTTGAAATTGCCGCGGTCGGCAACGATTACTCGGTCCCGGTGCAACACATGATTCGCCGGCTCGCGCAACTCGGGCACCGGCGAATCGTGAATATCGTTTTCCCCTGGATCCTCGATGTGCCGGCGAGCGGTTTGGCCCGGACGATTCGCGAGGAATTGACGGCGGTCGGCATCGCGCCGTCCGAATATCATTTGCCGCATTGGGAGGAGACCGGCGCGGGGCTGGAGGCGTTGCTCGAATCGCTTTTTAAGGTAACGCCGCCGACGGCGCTTGTCGTTTGGAATGCGAATATGCTCGCCGGCGTGTTGCAATTTTTGGCGAACCGCCGGCTGCGAATTCCCGAGGACGTGTCGCTCGTCGCGTTCGTCGCGGATGACGTAATCTCATGGAGTTTCCCGGGGATGACGGTTTGCTGCGCCAAGCAAAACGACGAGAAATTTTTCGCCGCGCTGGGGCGCAAGTTGCGCGAGATCGCGCGCGGAAAAAACAAAAAAGAACGGCGTTTGATTCCGGCGATTTTCATCGACGGCGAGACAATCGGCCCGGCGCCGAAGCGTTCCTGAGTGTCTGTTGCCGCGTCGGAAAAAGTGCGGTGCGCCCCGGCGCGAAGTGAAAAGTCCGTATCAACCGGCGTCGTAAAAGTATATTACGAAGGTGGGTGTTTGAAGAAATTGCCGTGCCTTTGTGTCTGCGTGAGATTTCTTCCGGTTTCCGAAAAACTCTGTTCTTTACGCGCACGCAGCGGTGCCTAGCGTGCCGGGGATGTTCACTTGCTCAAAAACTTACGCTGACGTTCCGTTTGCGCACCGGCAACACCGGCACGCGGGGCATTGTGCGTTCGTTCACGGACATAATTGGACTTTTACTTTTACGTTCGGCTGCCGCGAGCTCGACGAAAACGGCTTTGTGGTCGATTTCGGGTCGTTGAAATACATCCGGCACTGGCTCGAAAAACACTTGGATCACGCTTGTGTTTTTAATGCCGATGATCCGTTGCGCGCGCAAATCGTCGCGGCGGCGCCGGCGGCTTATAAAGTTTACGTTGTCGAAAATTGCTCGGCGGAAGGCCTGGCGAAACACGTTTTCGAGGCGGTCGGGAAACTCGTTGCCGGCGAAACCGGCGGGCGCGTTTTTCTTGTCGAGGTGCGCGTGGACGAGGATGAGCGAAACTCCGCCTTTTACCGACCGTGAGCAACGCCGGGAACGAAAAAAAATACCCCGTTCACGAGGTGTTTTACAGTTGGCAGGGCGAGGGCGATTACGCCGGGCGCGCCGCGTTTTTCGTGCGTTTGTTCGGCTGCCCGATCCGGTGTCCGTGGTGTGATTCCGCCGGAACCTGGCATCCGGATTTCGTGCCGGAAAAAATCGAAAAATTTTCTGCCGGCGAAATCACCGCGCTTGCGAAGGAGACGAAGGCGGAGTTTGTCGTCATCACCGGCGGCGAGCCGACGATTCACGATTTGAAGCCGCTGGTCGGCGCGCTGCATGCCGCCGGTTTTCGCGTGCATTTGGAAACCGCCGGCGCGTTTCCGGTAATTCCGGAAATCGATTGGATCACGCTCAGCCCGAAGCGCGCGAAATTGCCGTTGCCGGAAAATGTCGCGCGAGCCGACGAACTGAAAATCATCGTCGACGAAGCCGGCGCGATTGATTTTTGGGAAAATGCGTTGCCGCCGGCACCGCGCGCGAAATCCGTTTGGTTGCACCCGGAGTGGTCGCTGCGAAACGAACGCGAAATTTTAAACGTAATTACAAACCGGATACGCGAGCGCGGCGCGCCGTATCGCGCCGGCTGGCAATTGCACAAATGCTACAACGCCGACGCGGTCGATCCGCGTTCACGGGCGTAAAACTTCGCCGGAGCCCCCGATGGGAAATAAAGTAAAATTCCTGAAAGAAGCCGTTTGCCACTTTTGGCAAATCGGCGCGGTCACGTCCAGTTCGCCGGTGTTGATCGGCGCGCTGCTTGCGGATATCGATTTCGCGCAAGCGACGCGCATTGTCGAATTCGGCGCCGGTTGCGGCGGCGTGACGCGCGAGATTTTGCGCCGGATGCGGCCGGACGCCCGTTTGATTTCGTTCGAGCTGAACAAAGTTTTTTTCGAGGAAATTTCCTCGTCGATCAAAGACGCGCGTTTCGAACCGGTGCACGCGAACGTCACGAGCGCCGGCGAATTTTGCGAATTCGGGACCGCGGATTGCGTGGTGTCCGGGTTGCCGATGGGGAATTTCGGGCCGGCGTTGAAAACAAAGATTTTGGACACGGCGACCGGGTTGTTGAAGCCCGGCGGTCGGTATTCGCAATTCCAGTATTCGCCGATTGATTATTTGCGTTTGCGACGGTGTTTCGGTGCGGTTCGGTTGCGTTTTGCCGTGACTAAGGTGCCGCGGCCATGGTTTTACCGGTGCTTAATAGCGTCCTGCGGGGGGGGGTTTCGCTACTGAGGAACGTTGTTTTTTTACCGTCCCGGCCGCAAAAAAAAAACACGACCGCCGGCGGAGCCGAAGTCGTTTTTTTAATGGAGCCGCTTCCCGGACTTGAACCGGGGACTTTTTCATTACGAATGAAACGCTCTACCAACTGAGCTAAAGCGGCGAAAAGAGGGGAGCGTTGATAGGACGGTGTTTTTTGAACGCAAGCTTTTTGAGCATATTTGTTCCCCGGGAAATCCGTCCGCCGCAAACCGTGCCGGCACCGTGTGTTTTACGTTGCATTGCGCCCGAAAATTCTGAAACGGGGGCATGCGCTTCGAGTATTTCGCCGAAGGCAAATAAAACATTTCCCCATGCGCGCCGCACTTATCGCCAAGCAATTTAATGTAACAGGACGCCTCGTCACCGTAGAACAGTTCGGATCGGGCAACGTTAACGATACCTATCTCGCCATTTTCCGGACAACGTTTTCGGAGACGCGCTTCATTCTTCAGCGGATCCGGAAATCCGTCTTCCCCGAGCCGGCAAACATCATGCACAACATGCGCGTGATTACCGACCATTGCCACGCAAAACTTGAAGCCGAGGCGGATCGTTCGGATCGCATTTGGCAGTTGCCGAAAATCATTGAAACCAAGTCCGGCGAAGATTTCGCCATCGACGGCGACGGCGATTTGTGGCGGGCCATCTCGCACATCGCCGGCGCGTCGTGCTACGAAAACGTCCAAAATCCGGAGCATGCCTACGAAGCCGGTTTTGTGCTCGGGCATTTTCAACGCCTCATCAGCGACATCCCGCCGGAGCGTTTGGTTTACACCTTGCCGGGCTTTCACGTGACGCCGCTTTATTTGGCGAAACTCGACGAAACGCTGAAAACCCCCGGTGCCCGAGAGCGCCTGGCCGCATCGCCGGACGCGGCACGGTGCTTGGCATTTATTGAAAAACGGCGCTCCCGTTGCCGTGTGCTCCAAGACGCGCTTGATGCCGGAACGCTCCGGCTGCGCCCGACGCACGGCGACCCGAAGGTCGGCAACATCATGATCGACGAAGCAACGGGCAAGGGGACTTGTATTGTCGATTTGGATACGGTGCAGCCGGGGTTGATCCATTGCGACATCGGCGATTGCATGCGCTCATGTTGCAATCCGGCCGGCGAAAACGCGGCCGATTTAAATTCAGTTGTCTTTGATTTCGACCTGTTTTCCGCGATTTTTAAAGGTTATCTGGCGCAGGCGCGCGAATTCCTCACCGATGCCGAGCGCGCCTACATGTTCGACGCCATCCACCTGCTCCCGCTCGAACTCGGCATCCGGTTTTTCGAAGATTATCTGGCCGGCGACGTTTATTTCAAAACGCGTTATTCCGGGCACAACTTGAAACGGGCGCTCGTGCAGCTGAAGCTTGCCGAGAGCATCGAGACGCGCGAATCGAAAATTCGCAAGGCGCTCGCCGAACAATAAGCGGCAAGCATCTTCTTTGAGGTTGTCGGCGCGTCGTTTTTGTTTTCGAAGAAGTTTGTTTCGACCGCGCAGCCACAAAGATGTTTTTTCTCTCGCCGACACTCGCATTCACCGCCGCGCCGCAGCTCCCCGGCAGCCGGCTCGTGCTGGCGTGTTTGTTGGGCGGAATGTTCTGCATGATGTGGGGAGGCGCGCGTTACGGCTATTGGAACGGCCCGATTCGCCAAATCGCGCCGACGATCGCGCTTCTCATCGCCGGAGTTTGCGCGTGGGCTTTCGGGGCCGAGCTGGGGTATGCGTTTTTTAAACACACTTTCATTCCCTGGCTGTTGCGCGGCTTTGCCGGCATCGTGTTTTCGTTTGGCGTGATTTGGCTCGCCGCTTGTGCGGTGCTTTGGCGCATCGGGCGCAATCGATCACCGAACCCCACCGGCGAATGCCAAAATCCGATTTTGGGCGCGATCGTCGGCTGCTGGACCGGCATCTTGTGGAGTGTCTGTTGCTTTTTTATCATCGGCGTCATCGGCTCCGTCGCCCAGCTCTGGATCGACAACACCCCGCTTGCGCCGGCGAGCCTCGGGCGTACCGTTCTCGAAAAGCTCGTTGTCGCAAAAAATTCAGTTGCCCTCATTAACGGAGCCGAGTGGCTTGAGACATGGAGCCCGCTCCCCGAGCGCGCAAAACGTCTCATGGAGAAAGCACTCCGCGTCCTGAATACGCCGGGCGCAATGAGCCGCTTGCAGAACCTCGAACAAGTCCGCAACATTGCCACCAATCCCGCATTTTATCCGATCACGCAAGACAAAGAAATTCAAAATCTTATTATAAACAGAGATGTCGAAAAACTTGCGTCGCATCCGGCGATACTCCGTTTGCTTGCCGATGATGAATTTCAGCAACGCATTGCCGCCACCAATCTTGAACAACTCTTTGACGAGGCGCTTGAGCAGGCGGAAAATGCACGCCGCGACGCTCCTCGTGAACCGACCGGTGAAAATGCGCGTTAAAAAAACAGGCAAAACGGCTTGCCGCCGAAATAATCTTCCCTATCGTCCCATCCGCTCAACTTTTATGAAAAAACAACTTCAACTCGGACTCTTTGCAACCGCATTGCTTTGCTCTGTTAACACCTTTGCGCAAGACGGCGCATCCGCCCCGGCCCCTGCCGCCGCGCAACCCGGCGCCGAATCGGCCGCGCCGGCAACAATCGAGCAAAACGGGCAAAAATACACCTTGGTCTCAACCATCAAAACCGTTGCCGCCAATCGCGAATTTCAGCATAACGTCGGCGTCGTTCAAGCGCAGCTTAAAGCGGCTCAGGATTATAAACGTCGTATCGATATCGCGTTGACGACGCCCGAGAAAGAAGCGCTCCAAGTCAAATTCGGCGAAGTCGTCAAGGAACTTGAGGCGAACAACAAGCTTATGGCGAAAACCTACGGGTTCTCGCTTGAGCGCAATTACGTTGTTCAAATCGTAAAAACGCGCCTTTACACGCCGGTCTCCGACGAAGAAGTCAAAAAAATGGAGGAACGCGTAAAGGATAACACCGGCGAAAAAGCACCCGAAGTCATCACCGTCGATCAAAAGGATAAAGACGGGAAGGACATCAAAGCGAAATTGCTTTTCATCGCAGCCATCAACGGCGTTGCCGAAAACGACATCTTCCGGCAAAACGTCCAGCTCGTGCAAACGCAGTATCAACGCCTCGTGCGAATCAAGCAGGCCATTGACAAAGCCCCTGCCGGCGAGGACAAAACGAAGCTTGAGGCGGAGTTGAAAAAATCGGAAGAAACCCTCCAGAAAAACAACGACGAGATGATCAAAACATACGGCTTCTCCTTGATGCGCAACTACACGATGGAAATTGAAGAAGCGCGCTTGTATGCGCACCTTTCCGAAGAGGATTTGAAGCGTTTTAACGAAGCGTCCGCCGCCGGCCAAACCGTAAAACCCTGATTTTATCCGAAACGCATTTTCACCGCCTTGTGCCGAAGTCGAATCCTTCGGCACGAAATGTTTTTAATACACTCTGCTCCTGAAAAGTTATGTCAGCTCCTGAAACAACCCCCGAAACAATCGAACAAAACGGGCAAAAGCTCGTCCTCGTTTCGACGATCAAAACGGTCGAGGCGAATCGCGAATTTCAAAACAACGTCAACGTTGTTCAAAACCAACGCAATATTGCGGTGGAGTTGAAACGGCGCATCGACCAGGCACTCACCGAGGGTGAGCGGCAACAACTTAAAGCGCGCCTTGACGAGACCGTCAAAAGCCTGGATCAAAACAACGCGCTTATGACGAAAACCTACGGATTTTCGCTCATGCGCAATTATGTCATTTCTTTCGTCAAGACGCTGCTCTACACGCCGCTCACCGACGAAGAGGTCGCGAAGATGAAGCAGGACGGGAACGCCGGCGCGAAT
Organism: Opitutales bacterium; assembly: GCA_031555005.1. Taxonomy (GTDB): domain Bacteria; phylum Verrucomicrobiota; class Verrucomicrobiia; order Opitutales; family UBA953; genus CALNBE01. The sequence continues at coordinate 18,096 of JAVBUU010000145.1, forward strand.
GCGACAAAGACATTCGACGGCAAAGAATTTGCCTTCATCGCGACCATCACCGGCGTCGCCGAAAACGACATTTTCCGGCAAAACGTTCAGCTTGTCCAAGCGCAACGCCAACGCCTCGTCGGACTTAAACAGGCCTTGGAAAAAGCGCCGGCCGGCGAAGAAAAGCAAAAACTTGAAGAAGAGTTCAAGAAATCGGAAGAAACGCTCGTCAATAACAACAATGAGATGGTGAAGCGTTACGGGTTTTCGCTGATGCGCAATTACCTCATGGAAGTTGAGGAAGCGAAACTCTACACCGCGTTGACGCCGGACGAGGCGAAAAACATGGGAAAATCATCCGCTCCGGCCGCGTAATCCGGGGAGGTATTTCATCCTGAAAACGCCGCCTTTCGGGCGACGTTTTTTGTTTAGTTTTCCTTTGGAAGCGGACGGCCGAGCGCTTTGTAAAGCCGGCGGCGCGTTTCATCCAATGCCGCGTAACTTTGCGCGAGTTTTTCCCGTGTCTCGTTGAGTTCGGCCACGAGCAGGTTGTGTTGTTCCGCAAGGGCGTTAAATCGCGTCGCGACCTCGTCGGCATTGACGGAAAGTTGCTTCAGTTTCGCGTCGGCGTCCGCGATAACCGCATCGCGTTCCTTGACGGCCCGTTCCAGCGTTTTTATGTTCTCGGCGAGTCGGTCGGCATTGGCCGTGAGACGCGCGTTTTCGTCTTCGGCGTTTCGGGCGCGCAAGGACATCGCCTCCGCGTCCGTGCGCGCAAGGATGATTTGCTCTTTGAAAAAGGCGATGTCCGACGCCAGACCGCGCAGGTTATTTTCGCTTTTCGCCAATTTTTCTTTGAGCTCGTCGATTGCCAGGCCGGCCTCGCGCAGCGAGTCGTTTTTCAGAGCTTCCTCGCGCCATTGGTAAGCACAAAGCGCGCAGAGCGCCGCCGTGCCGGCAAAAATTAAAATCCTGAATTTTTGCGTATCCATTTTTTAATTACGCTCCGCGGAGTCGCCGGCGGTTGTTTCAAATGCGATGTTGCGTATGCCGGCGGCACCCGCGATGTCGAGCACGCGCAGAATGTCGCCGTGCCTGGCGTCTTTGTCGCCGCTGATGAGCACGCGCGTTTTTCCGCCTGTTTTCTTTTGCGTGTTCAGGAAGATTGCCAGTTCGTGTGCGCCGATCGGTTTTTTGTCCAGGTAAACGACGCCGGCTTTATCCACGGAGAGGTTTATCAAGTCGTTTTTTGCTTCTTGGCCGGCCGTTGCCGCCGCCGGCAAATCGACCTTTACGCGCTTCAAGTTTACCATGCTCAGGCTCACGAGCATGAACGCCGCGAGCAGGAAAAACATGATGTCGATGAGCGGAATGATTTCTATTCGCGCTTCGGTTTGTGCCGGCGAATCCCGGCCGAGTTTTACGGGCATTTTCGTAAAATCCGTTCAGGAGTTTCGGCCGGCGGCGGCAAGTTTTTTTGAAAATGCCTCAATGTCGCTGCCGTGATGCTTCGCGGATTCCGCAAGGAGTTCGACATGGTTAATCGTGCGTTCGAGGCGTGTGCGAAAATGCGCGAGCCGGCGGTTAAAGTAATTGTAAGGCAGCAGGCAGGCGATGGCGATTCCGAGGCCGCATGCCGTGGCGATGAGTGCTTCGGCGATGCCGCCTTTGACCGCGACCGGCGAGAGTTCGTCGTCGTGAATCGCGTCGAAGGAGCCCATGATGCCGGTGACGGTGCCGAGCAACCCGAGCAGGGGCGCGAGCGTGATGAATGTCGCAAGGATCCAAAGGCGTTTGTCGGCTTTTTCGATTTCGTCGGCGGCGTGCAACTGCATCGCGCCGAGAAACGCGAGGTGCGCGTGGATCAGCCCTTCGCGGATTGTTTTTAAAAACGGGTCGCTGCCGGCGTCACGCGTGAGTTTTTCCGCTTCGTCAAAATCGCCGGCGCTTATGCAGGTGAAAACAGCGTTGAGTTTGTTGGCGCTCGATCGCTTCGAAAGCGCGTGCCACCAAAGCGCGCGTTCGACGACAACAACCAGGCTCGCGAGGAAACACGCCAAAATCGGCCACATGATGTAGCCTCCCTTGATAAAGGAATCGACGAGGATGTTGGCGGAAAGCGGGACCATTGGCACTAATTCTCGGAAGAATTATTTCAGTTTAAAGCAAATTTCGATTTCGCAAAAACGCGGTGCGCCGGGCGGGAAGCGCCACCGGTTTCGAATCGTGTAGAGCGCGGATTCGTTGAGCGCGGAAAATTTGCACGGCGCGACCGCGTGCGCTTCGGTGACGCGGCCGGCGGCGTCGGTGCGGAAACGGATTCGGATGTTGCCGGTTTGGTTGAGCCGGCGCGCGTTGTAGGGATATTCGGGCGCGGGTTGGCGTCCGTCGCCGGTGCCGAATGTGAGCGTTTCCGGTGCGGCTTCGGAAAAATTTTTGCCGGTGTTGTTGACGGTCGCCGGCGCGAGATTTTCGCCGGCGGTTTCGTTTTGCGTGAACGCGACCGGCGCGGCAATCGGTTCGGTGATCGCGACATTTTCCGGCGCCGCTACGGTAATTATTTTTTGAGGCGTCGCGGCGTTGAGCGCGACCGGTGCCGGCGGCGGCGAAAAGGATTTGGCTTTGCCGGGATTTTGCCGGTGTTTCGGCGCGGCGTTTTTGCCGGTGTCCGCGCGGCTCGCCGGCGAGGGCGACGCCGTTTCGTCCGGCGACAAATCGACTTTTATCAATTCGACTTCCGTCGGGACGTTTTTGGATTTTTCTGTTGCCGACACGTCCGCCGGCAACGCGATTCCGACGATTCCGACGGTCAGGCAGACGCCGGAAATCACGAGCGTAGCGATGTCGAGGATGCCGAACTCGGTTTGGTTCATTTCAAAAAGAAAACGCTATCGGAGCGCGTCGCGCATCGCGCTCAGTTTTGCCGTTGTCTCGCGGCATTCTTCTTCGGGGACAGAACCGGCGACAATGCCGGCACCGGCAAACAGCGTCGCCGTGTTGCCGGAAACAAGCGCGCTTCGCAGCCCGACGGACAGCCGGCCGTTGCCGGCGGCGTCGAACCACCCGACAAGCCCGGCGTAAGGGCCGCGCTTTTGCGGCTCGATTTCGGCGATCGCTTTCAACGCCGCTTCGCGCGGCGTGCCGCCGACCGCCGGCGTCGGGTGTAAAATTTCGGCGATGTCGAGCAGATGCGCTTCCGGCGGAAGTGTGCCGGAAATCGGCGTTCGCAAGTGGCGCACGTTCGGGAGTTCAAGCAGGCGCGGCGCGCCGTCGGCTTTGGCGTCGATGCCGGCTTTTTTCAGGCGCGCGATGATTTCTTCCGTGACGGTTTCGTGTTCGCGCCGGTCTTTTTCGCTTTCGATCAATCCGGCTCCGAGGCGTGCGTCGTCGGAGGCGCGGATGCCGCGCGGCGCTGTGCCGGCAAGCGCTTCCGTGTGTAATTTATTTCCGGATACGGCGGCGAGTTTTTCGGGAGTCGCGCCGATGAACGTGCCGGTGCTTCCGTCGGAAAACGAGAACGTGCAGCAGGCGGGAAATCTTGCGCGCAGAAGTTCGAGCGCGCGCGGGACGGAAATCGGCGAAAGGCTTTCGGCGCGGAACGTGCGCGCCAAAACGATTTTGCCGCATTCGCCGGCACGGATTTTCTCCAAGGCGCGGCGCACGGCGTCCGCATACCGGTCACCGCCGATTTCGGTCAGCGCCGGCGGGGTTGCGTTGCCGGCGTCGGGTTCGCCGGCGTCGTTTTTGTATTCAAAATGTTGATACCGCCGGTGCGCCGCGAGAATGCGGTCCGCGGCGGATTCGAGCGGCGTGTTTTCGTCGACGGCTACATTGGCGACCGCGGTGTAATTGCCTTCGTGCCGTGCCACCTGCCAGCGCGGAACAAAAATCTTCGCAGGCGAATCGTCCTCGAATTCGATTTCGCAGAAAAAATGCGGGCCGGCAAACGGCGCATCGACGTCGCCGGCGATCACGGCGTTTGCCGAAATTTTTCCGGCAAACGCGCGCAGTTGTTTAAAGCGTTTTTTGCCGGAAACGGTCATTTGCATCGCGGTGTCGATGCCGGCAATCGCGGCGTCTTCGCTCGGGAGTTCGAAAAAAGCGTGCCGGTCGTCCGCGCGCTGCACGGCTTGGAGGACTGCGAGCGGGTCGATGTGGCGAACGCGGAGCGTGATGCTCAGGAGTTGCGGACATTTTTTTTCGCCGGCGCGCCGGGCGCATTTTTGCAGAAGCGCGAGCAGGTCTTCGCGCTCGTGCCCGGGGCGGTATGTTTTTTCCGGCGTGGTCATGGTGAGTCGGGCAAGGGGCGCGCCTCAGGCGGTCGGCATTTTTAAAATATGCACGTCGCGTTGCGGGTAGGGGATTGAGCAGCCGCCGGCCTCGAGCCCGGTTTTTATTTTTTCGATGAGCGCGAAACGCACCGGCCAGTAATCGACGGTTCTCACCCACGGGCGCACGCTCAAATCGACCGAGCTTTCGCCCAGATTCGAGACCGCGATTAACGGTGCGGGCAGCGGCAAAACGCGTGTTTCCGCGGCGAGAATTCCGGCAATGATGTCTTTGGCTTTTTTGATGTCGTCGCCGTAGCCGATGCCGACAACGAGATCGATGCGGCGCGTGGGTTTTGCGGAAATGTTCGTGACCGTTTGCGATGTGAGCACGGAGTTCGGGACGTGGATTTGCCGGTGGTCGCCGGTGCAAAGCAATGTCCCGAAAATGCCGATTTCTTCGACGGTTCCGGTGACGCCGGCAGCCTCAATCGTGTCGCCGACGTGAAACGGTCTCAGCACCACGATGAGAATGCCGGCGGCGAAATTCGACAACGAGCCTTGCAGTGCCATGCCGATAGCGAAGCTCGCCGCCGCCAGCATTGCGACGATGGACGCCGTCTCGACGCCGATGCATTGAAGCACCGCCACGAGTACGACGGTTTGCAAAATGACGTTGATGAAGCGCGTCAGGAATTTGCCCACCGTCGGCGTGACGTGTGTTTTTGCGAGTGTCTTCCCGGCGACAAGTGCGATGAGTCGGGCGACTCTTCGCCCGACGGCAAAAATCAAAAGCGCGGCCAGCCCGCGCAGGCACCATTCCGTGCTTTGCGTGCGAATCAGTTCAAAGGCGCTCTCCAAAAGCGCCAAAAAATGCGTCCATGCCGAGGCGGAATTACCGGCGGAATTTGCTGCTTCTGCAAAAAACATAATGCGCCGAGGAAAATCCGCGCGTCGGTATTGTCCAAAAAATTTTTTGAATAACTTCCGGCTTCTCTCGCCGGGATTCTCGTTTCAAATAGCGCCGATATGTCTAAAATCAAAGTCGGCATTGCCGGAGCTTCCGGTTACACGGGCGAAGAACTTGTCCGCCTCCTGGCGCGTCATCCGGGCGTCGCGCTCACGCACGCGAGTTCCCGGAGCCTTGCCGGCACGCCGCTCGCCCAAGCCATGCCGCAATTGCGCGAGTTGTTGCCGGCGGATTTGACCTTTACCGGCGCGACGCCGGCGGAGCTTGCCGAGGCGGATGTCGATTTTTGGTTTCTCGCCTTACCGCACGGCGCGGCGGCGACTTATGCGCGCGCTTTCGTTGATGCCGGCCGGCGCGTGATCGATTTGTCCGCGGATTTCCGGCTGACGAGCACGACGCTCTACAAGGAATACTACGGTGCCGAGCACCCGGAACCGGCGTTGCTCGCCGAGGCGCCCTATGTTTTGCCGGAATTGATGCCCGACAACGCCTGGCACAAAGCCCGCCTCATTGCGTGCCCCGGTTGTTATCCGACGAGCATTCAAATTCCGCTCATCCCGCTGCTGCGCGCCGGAATCGTGAAACCCGCGCCCGGCGCACTCGTCATCAACAGTTATTCCGGCGTCAGCGGTGCCGGGAAAAAAGTCGATGCCATGTATCTTTACTGCGAACGCGACGGCTCGGCGGTCGGTTACGGCATGCCGAAACACCGGCATCTTTCCGAAATCGAAGAAAACCTTTCAGCGGCTGCCGGTGCGCCGGTTATCGTTCAATTCAACCCGCACCTCGCGCCGATGAAGCGCGGCATGGCGACGACGATTACCGTGCCGGCAAAAGGCGTCACGGCCGACCAAGTGCGGGCGATTTGGGAAAAATCCTATGCCGGCAAACCGTTCGTCGGCATTTTGCCGGCCGGAAAATTCGCCGACAGCGCGCACGTTTCCTGGACGAACCGCGCGGACATCGCCGTCGTTTCCGATCCGCGCACCGGCAATTTGGTCATCACGTCCGCCATCGACAATCTCATCAAAGGTGCCGGCGGACAGGCCGTGCAAATTCTGAATTTGCTTTGCGGATTTAAGGAAACCGACGGCTTGGTTTAGCGGGTGAGCCGACCTGCGCCGCAGCGCGCTGTCCGTGTTTACAAGGCGCGTCTGCGTGCGGCCGGAGCGAATGTGAAAAAATAAAAAGTTTTTCTTTACAGACGGCAGCCTTCGTGTTTTTAAGCACCTCGGTCAGTAGGCTGTTTGTTATGTACTCTCTTTCACTTTGGCGTGCGCTTGGCGCTGCGCGTTTTTTCTCCCTCTCGTTTCTCGCGTTGGCGGCGCCGGCATTTTGTGATGCTTGCGGGATTTCCTGGATGCGGCCGAATATGCCTTTTGCGCCCGACGGCAGTTACCGTTTCGTTTACTGGGAAACGCTCGGCGAGATCCCCGTGAAAAACGCGAAAGTCGTCGAAGACGGCAAAAAACTCGCTTTGCCGATTAACTTGGGGTTTTCGCCGGCGGAAGGGCTTGTCGGGTTGAATAACGGCCTGCTCGGGCCCGGGTGGAGCTTGGCGCTTTTCGAATCCGTCTTAATTCCGCAGGATGATGAAACTTTCCTCGTACGCCTGCCGGACGGGTGTGACGGGTGGATTTGGCGAGAAAAAAATACTGATCGACTTGAAGGTTTCGGATGGAAGGGGAAAATCGAGCGCAACAAGACAACGCTTCAGGCAAATTGCGGCTGGGAGTTGATTTACGATAAAGGAAATAAACTCAAACGAATGAAGTCCCCGGACGGCACTCGTTTCGAGTATGTCGCCGATGCCGCCGGTAACTTAACCCTCACTGCCGACGGCAAACCGCTTGCCGCACTGACGGTCATCCGTGACCGAAAAACCGGCAAACACGATTACGAACTCGCTTTCGCCGATAAAAAGGCACTGCTCAAACTCGGCGAGAGTCCGGTTCTCTCCGGAATCCACGGCAAAAAAGAAAATCGCAACACTCTCGTCGCCGTTCAATTTGCCGGAGAAAAGGAAAGGCGATTCGACCGGGGGAGCGAGTCGCTGAATATAAACGGGGAAGTTTTCGAATGGGCGCCGGATACGCAGCAATTGACAAAAGATAATAAAGACGCTTATGCGGTAATTCAAATAAATGGCGTAACATGTTTGAAAACCACGCGTTCCGGCGGGAGGGTCTTTTTGTCCGGCGAAGACCGCCGGCGCGGAATTTCGGTCAGCCAAGTTGACGGCGGAGAAATTTTCGTGACCGAATTGTTTCCCGGGGGAAGCGAACCCGCCGGCGGAAAGGTGAGGCGAATCTATTCCGTGTTTCCGGACGGACGCGAAAAAGAGTTACATAAACAGTTTTGGTATGACGAAAACGGCGACCTCAAGAGAATTTTTGAAAAAAGCAGTGAGGGCGACATTGTTTACGAATTCACGAAAAGGAAGACTCAAGCCGTTAATAATAAGACAAAGGCTGTTTTATTTACGATAGAATATGATGAAAATAACAGGATGATATCTTTCGCCAAGGGCGGGAAGTTATATAAATTCAGCTATCGTGACGAAAACTGCGTTGATATTTCTTTTGAGGACGGCACGGCCAAGAAGCAAATTACCTTACCTGCCGACAAGGTAAAAACAATTTTTGAGAACTTCCAAACAAAACCCACTAACTGAAAAACATGAAACCGGTACTGACAAAACTCGCAATGGGCGGAATGGCGTTTTCCTTGACATTGTGTCTCTTCGGAAAAAGAGAATGCGATTTTCTTAATGAGAAATCAAACATATCGGCCGGGACGATTGTGCTTAACAGCTGCATGGATTGCAAGCCGTCTAATAAGGCATGCGACAAGATAACAGATGCCGATGACAAAATCCCCGGTCTTCCATGCACAGCAAAAGAAGACGGAGATGTATTGTATTCTTGCAGCGGCAAAGCGGGGAGTCAACCGACGGATCCCCCAAAGCACGTAAATGGAAAGTTGGAATGGGAATCTACAACAAAAAGCGAAAAAGTTGAACCTCGTCCTGAGCAAAATTGTGTTCCGACAAGGGTCGTAAAGTGCAAAAAGGAAGAAGGAAAACCTGTTTATCGATGGAACGCTCTTACTCCTAAGGACGAAGAATGGCAGTCCGTTAATTGCGGAAAAATTCCGGCATGCAACGCGACCGGGCGGTATTTGAATCACCCGGACTGCAAGAAACCGAAAGACGGAGACGGGGAGGGCGGAGAATAATCGTTATGAAAATAATTCACCTTACACTTTTGTTGATAACGGTAAGCTTTTCCGTTTACGCAAGCGGGAATGAAGCT
>JAVBUU010000027.1:0-5945 GCA_031555005.1 Opitutales bacterium
GCCGGTCGCTTCGCTGATGAATTTATCCATGCCGCGAATCAAGGAACCGCCGCCGGCAAGCACGATGCCGCGATCGACGAGGTCGGACGCCAGTTCCGGCGGGCAACGTTCGAGCGAGGTGCGCACGGCTTCGACGATGGATTTGAAATTTTCCGAAAGCGCTTCGCGGATTTCGCCGGACGAAAGATATTCCGGGCGCGGCAAACCGGTCATCGCGTCGCGGCCCTTGATTTCCATTTTCAGCTCTTCCGCGAGCGGATACGCCGAGCCGATTTTCATTTTGATTTCTTCCGCCGTGCGTTCGCCGATGATGAGATTGTATTGGCGTTTGACGTGGTTGATGATGCTCGAATCAAGCTCGTCGCCGCCCACGCGAATGCTGCGCGCGTGCACGATGTCGCCGAGCGAAAGCACCGCGACTTCCGTGGTGCCGCCGCCGATGTCCACGATCATGCTCGCCGCCGGTTCGCCCACCGGCAAGCCCACGCCGAGCGCGGATGCTACGGGTTCCGGAATCGCGACGACTTCGGTGCCGCCGGCGCGAAACGCGGAGTCCATGACCGCGCGTTTTTCAACCGCCGTGATGCCGTAGGGCACGGCGATGATGACTTTGAGGTGCGAGAAAAAATGTTTCCGCGCGACCTTGCCGATAAAATAGCGGAGCATGTGTTCGCTGATTTCGAAATCGGCGATCACGCCGTCTTTCATCGGGCGAATCGCTTCGATGGATTCCGGCGTGCGGCCGAGCATTCGCTTCGCCTCGATGCCGACGGCCATCGGTTTGCGCGTCTCTTTGTTGATCGCGACAACGCTCGGCTCGCGCAGGACAACGCCGCGGTCTTTAAGATACACGAGGGTGTTGGCCGTGCCAAGATCGATGCCGATGGCATTGGAAAACGACAGAAGTCCGAGCAAGCGTTTCATTATTTTGGAAAAGATATTATTCCGGGAGCAAACCGGGAAGCGGAGATGAACAGGCGGATGCGGCGAATTGTCAACGCTCGTCTGTCTTAAAGCCCCGAGGCAAAAAACAGGGTCAGCAAAATCGCCAACGCGATGCGATACCAAGCAAACAGCGCCAGCCCGTGCCGGCTGATCCAGCCGACCATCCACTTCACCGAGATAAACGCCGTAATTGCGGCCAGTGCCAATCCGAGCGCGGACGGGCCGGCGTCAAACGTGTTCATCAGCAGTTTGCCGGAGGTAAGCATTTTGTAACAACCGGCGGCGGTCAGCGTGATCAAACCGAGCAAAAAGCTGAATTCCGTGGCGCGCGCCGGCGTGAGCCCGACGAGATAACCGCCGCAAATCGTCGCCATCGAACGGCTCGTGCCCGGCCACAACGCGCAGCATTGCGCGACGCCGATGCCGAGCGATTGCCGGACGCTCATTTGGTGCAAGTCGGTGCCGGCTGATTTTTCAAGCGCGGCGGCGGAAAGTTTGCTGTGCTTTTTTTCAACCCAAAGCATGACGAGCGCGCCGGCAAAAAGCGCGATGATCACCGGCCAAATACCGAACAAAACGTCTTCGATGATTTTGTTGAAAATAAAACCGATGATTGCCGCCGGTAAAAACGCGACGATGAGATTGCGCGCGAGCAACAGGCTGTCGCTCCGGCGTGCGAGCACGCCGAATATCAAACCCTCGACGCGGCTCCAATACGCGAAAAGCACGGCCAAAATCGCGCCGAATTGAATGACGATCGTGTAAGCGTCGGCGGCGTTTTTCAGCGTAAACGGCACTTCGACCGGTCCCGCCGGCGTTCCGTCGGCGGGGAAAATCTTTTCCCGAAGGCGCACCGGCAACGGCTTTTTATCGACGACCATAATCAATTCGCCGTCCTTGCCGCGCACCGCGTAATCTTCTTCAAGCCCGAGCAGCGTGTTGGCGATGATGAGGTGACCGGTCGAGGATACCGGCAAATACTCCGTAAAACCTTCGACCACGCCGAGCACCGCGCCGGTTTCGTAATCGAAAAGTTCGGCGGCATCGACGATCCGGATTTGTTCCTCGTGCGAAAACGCCGGCGGGCATTCCGATGCCGGCGGCGTGCCGACCGGAACTGCCGTTTGTCCGAACGCGGTCAAACCGATGCCGCAAAATAAAAATGCGGTAAATTGAAAAAAAGTGCGCACGCCGGCGGAAAATGAGAAAGCCGCCCGGCGAGGCAATGCGGAAACGAACATTCCCGATGCCGGTATCGTGCCGGTTGTCCGGCGGATGGTTCGAAGTGTTCGTGCGCGGCATGCGGGAACGGGCGGAGGCTGAAACCGATTTTCACCGGGAATTGTTATTTTTAGGCGTCGACAAATTACGCGCAGGCGAGAAGCTCCCAAAAAGCTTACCCTTACACTTCCTTCTCGTGATAAAACAAACTCTCTTTTCCGCCCGGGGCGTCCGGCTTTTCTTCGCGTCGTTGTTGCTTGGTGTCTCTCTGAGCGTCGTCCCGGCATACGGGCAGCCTGCGATCAATCCGGCAAAGCAAATCCCGAAGTCGGGAGTTCCGACGGAGGAGGATAAGTGTAAGAAAAAAGAGCCGACCGCCGATGTCGGGTGTATCGAATACACGGTTCCGTTGAAGGGGACGCCGGTGTATCCGGGGTTGGACGGCTTGGAGCTCAAACTGATCAAAATGGCGCCGTCGCCGGATTTGTTTACTCCGGATGTTTTGTTTGTCCGCGGTGCGGCGTTGGAATCCATTTTGAACGACGAAACATATCCTTACAACGGCCAACGGTTTTTTACTTTTCACGATAAAAACGGCGACTTGCTGCGATATTGCTTTAATGAAAATGCAACGGAGGGGCTTCCGATGGAAAAGGACTTTTTGTCGGGGACACGCGCTTATCTGTTGGACCATGCCGGCAATGTGCTCCCGAACAGTAAAGGCGTGAAAGCGGTCTTTTTGGAACTGCGCCCCGGCGACGGTTCGGCGATGCGTTATTCGATTGAGGCAAAAAAGGCCGTATGGTGCCGGAGCCGCACGGGGCAGGAAGCGGATTTCGCGGTGCTGCCGGAGGCGGTGAAGCCGGATGTTATCATGGAGCGCGGCGCGATTCGGCAGGTGAAAACGGCGGGCGGGCTTGTCGATATTGTCAGCCTTGGCGAAAACGGCTTGGGACTGCCGAAGGGGTTTGAGATGCAAATTTACGGGCCGGAACAAATCATGGGGAAGCAATACGGGCGTTATCAGTTTTCCGGCGCGCCGTATCAGACGATTCGGGTGGCGCGCGCGAACGCGGAGAGCGCGGACGAGAACAAGGTGAATATCACGGATACATGGGGAGCCGTCGAGAGGAGATATTATTTCACTTATCAGCCGAGCGTGTCGGATTGGACGATGAGCCGGGGGCACGCGTCTCGCGAAGAGAAGCAGTTGTTGCGCGACGACGCCGACGGAAAAACGTATTTGCGTGTTTTGTATGACGCCGAAGGCAAGGCGGTCTCTCGGGTGCAGTTTACGGAAAAATTGATGCCGTGGGGCGATGTGGTGCGAACGGATATCGCGACAGGAGGGCCGGAGCTGAACCAAAAAACGATTTACAATTATAACGAAAATAAAAACGCGTGGGGTTACGGAAGGTTGATGAGCCAAATCAACCCCGACGGCTCTTGGGTGCGTTATGAATACGACTTGCCGGGACGGGTGCTGAAAGAAGTGACGCCGTGGTCGGACGCGCCTTTCGGGAGCGATGAAAACGCGGCACGGGTGAAAGAATATCAATATTCGGCGGAGACCAACGACAAGCGTCCGATCCTGGAGATTGAAAGAATCACCGGCATCGAAGTCGGGCGCACTTATTATCGTTACGCAAAAAACGGAGCCGGCGAATATCAGGAAATCGAAGAGCGCGCCGGCGCGCAAGGGGCGGCATTCGGGGCGACCGGCAACGAACGCCTGACGAAAACATTTTATGCGAACACGGCGTCACCGGCCAATGCCGGCCGGCTCAAAACCGCGGAGTATTCGGACGGGCGCGTGACGAGTTACGCCTATGCGCTTAATCCCGGCGACTCGGATAATTTTCTCGTCACGACGGAAACCGAAGGCACGGTCGGCAGCCCCGGCGGCGTATCCGAAAAAACCTTACGCCGCATCAAAACGCAAAATGCCCGGGGGCTGCTTACGAAAGAAGAAACGCAAGCGTGCGTCGCCGGCGGCAGCTTTGCGCCGATTGAGACACGGGGACATGCGTATTCGCATGACGGCTTTCGCACCGCTACCGTGCGCAACGGACAAGTTTCCTACGAAGCGACTTATTCCGGCGGGCGGAAAATGAGCGAAACGAATGAAGCCGGCATCGCAAAAACATACACCTACGACGAATTGGACCGCCTTGAGACGGAGACCCGAAAAGCAATCGGCACGCAACCGGCGCAAAAAATCACCTACAACCGTGTGCTCGGCGCATTGGACTGCGGCTGCGATGCCGAAGTGGAAACGGTGCTCAGCACCGGCGGACTGTCGCTGAAAACATTCGTAAAAAAAGATCAACTCGGCCGCATCACGGAGGAAACGGACACGGCCGGCATGACGACGATTTACGCCCATACGAACGGCGGAAAAACGACCACGATTGTGCAACCGAACACCGCGGTCGAAGTGCATGAGAGCGCACTCGACGGACGAACAAAGAGCGTCACCGGCAACGGCATTACGCCGGAATATTATTTCGCCGGCGTTAACGGCGACGGCTCGCGTTGGGAGAAAACAACGCTTCGTTCACCCTTCGGCGCACGTTGGACAAAAACAACGCGGGACTTTCTCGGACGAACGATTCGCACGGAACGCCCCGGCTTCGCCGGCGCGACGATAACGGAAACGCGCACTTACGACAACGCTGCCGGACGTCTCGCAACCGTAAAGCAGACCGTCACCGGCGGCACCGCGCCGACCTCAAGCCTATCCTCCATAATCTATAATCTTTCCTATGCCTACGACCCGGTCGGGATGCTGATCAAAACCATCCTCACGCGCGGCGACGTCACGAACATCACGGAAACCGGCACAACCTACGTCACGGCTTCCGGCGGCGTTTGGCGTGAATCGTTTCAAAAACAAGACGGCGTAATCACGTCGCGCAGCCGAACCCTGGTCGGGGCGTCGCAAGCGACGCCCGCCACGGTATCGGAATCATGGACGATGTCCCTGCCGCAATCCAACATGCCAAACGCCGCTTGGGACGAATCAACCGCGACGCACCAAACTGTCACGTTAGATCGCTCTGCTGCAACGCGGATTTCCGTAACGAAACTCCCGACTTCCGTTCAACCGGCAATCACCACCGCCGTCGCCGGCTTAACCGTCTCCTCCGTTTCACCCTCGCACGGCGGCACGACGCGCTATCGCTACGACGCCCTCGGACGTCAAACCGGCCAAAAAGAACCGCGCCACACGGCGTATTCGGAAATAGAATACAACGACAAAGGGCAAATTATCAAAATTACGGACGCCGCCGGCAACGCGACAACTTACTTGTATTACGCGAACGGTGAAATCGGAGCCGGGCAACTGCGTCTCACAACCGATGCTCTCGGCGGCACCGTGTTCATGCAATACGATTTATTCGGGAATGAAATTTATACCTGGGGTTCGGCAACCTATCCGGTTGCACAAGGCTACAGCATCTACGGAGAACGCACGATGCTTCGCACATTCCGCGATACGACGACCAATTTTGCCGGCGCCGCCTTTCCGCAAGTCGCCTCCGGCGACACAACGATATGGACTTATGACGAAGCCACGGGCGTGCTTCTTCAAAAAACCTACGCCGACGGCAAAGGGCCGACCTATAATTACTACGCTGACGGCCAACTGAAAACCCGCCTATGGGCGCGGCTGAACCCGGCCACCGGCGAACGCCTCGCGACGAACTACGCCTATAACCCGCAAGGTCAACTTGCCGGCATCGACTACGCCGATGATACGCCGGACGTGACCTATA
>JAVBUU010000120.1:0-4144 GCA_031555005.1 Opitutales bacterium
GGAGACGTCGAGCAAATTTCCGTCGCGGCGTATCCGTTCGACGAATACGCGATGCGGCGCGAATTTTTCCTCCAACTCGCGAACCGTGCCGGCGGCGGTTTCGTTGTTTTCGAGCCGGTAGGCGCGATAGCTCAGCGGCGAATAGGCGCTGACGACGCCGGGCTCGTTGTCGCCGGCGCCCATTTGGGCTTCGAGTTCTTTGCAGGATTTTTCGAAATCGATTCCGAGAATTTTCGGGGCGAGCGAAGCGAGAATCCATGCGCTTCCGGCGGTGCCGAAAAGGTAAGTGACGGCGTAGGCGACGGGAATTGCGCTTGTCTGCGCCTGCTTTTGCGCCTCATCGAGCGGCAGGTGGTTTATCATGTCGGACGACACGCCGATGACTGCGGAAATCGTGCTCGCGCCGGCGTAAAGTCCGGCGCCGAGCCCGGCGTCGAACCCGAACGCGAGCGCCGTCAACCAACCGGTCACAAGGCAAAGCACGCAGATAATGACGGCGAAAATCACTTGCGGGAGGCCGTCTTTTTTCATGCCGGCAAAAAATTGCGGGCCGACGTTGAAGCCGACGGCAAAGAGGAAAAGCAGGAAGAAAATGGATTTTGCGACATCGGGGATTCGGATGCCGAGTTGCCCGACGAGCACGCCGGCAAGCAAAACGCCGGTGACGGAGCCGAGGGAAACGGTTTTGTAACGGAGTTTTCCCAGTGCGGTGCCCAGTGCGAGAGTGAGAAAAACGGACAACTCCGGGTGCTCGCGGAGTATGGCAAGGAATCGGTCAATCATGGCGCGAAATAGGTTGGAATGCCTCGCACCTAATCCGGATTTTCCGGGAAAACAAACCGGCGCGCCGGATTTGGCCGCCGAAAATCGCCGACAATTTTTGCCGGCGATTTTGTTTATTTACTGTTTCAGCATTTCGAGGAGCGGCGTCAGCGTTTCGACGGACGGCGCGCCCATGAGGCTGATTTGCAGCCAATTTCTTTCGCGCAGATAATTGCTCCGGTAGCTCGTGACGTAGCCGGCGGCTTCGAGTTCGAGTCCGGTTTCCCAGGCGTTTTTGCCGTGGCGCGGGATGAGCGTGAGCACGGCGGGGCAGGCGTGTTTGCCGGTGGCCAAAATCGAAAAACGGCTGCCGGCGAGTTGCAGGCGCAACCACGCGTCGCGCTCGGCGATGATTTTGAAGCGGCTCGGGTAATCCTGCTCGGCGAGCGCGGTGGCGAGTGCCGAGACGAGGTTTGACGAGTGCGTGAAGCCGACGCCGTTTTGCCGGATCCAGTAACCGAGGTCGAGATACGACGGCACGTTGAGCAATTCGCGGATGGTGTTGTCGCGGTGGAAAACGATGCCGATGCCCGGATAGCCGCAAAGCCCTTTGCCGGAAACCGCTGTCGCAAAATCAATGTTCGCCAAGTCCACCGGGATGTTGCCGGAGGAGCTGATGACGTCCACGGCGGTCGTGAGTTTGCGCTCGCGCGCCATTTCGGCGATCGGGTGGAGCGGGTTGATGATGCCGGTGGACGTTTCGTGGTGTACCCACCAAACCCAGCCGCCGACGGGGACGGTGTCGAGGGCGTCGCGGATTTGGTCGAGCGTGAATTGCTCGCCCCAGGCGACTTCAAGCGTTTTGAAAGTCATTCCGGCGCGTTTTGCCTGACCTGCGATGCGTTTGCCGAATTCGCCGTTGACCAGCACAAGGCCGGGCGCGCTGTGACGCGCGAGTTGGAGCGAAACCATGTCGTTGGCGAGCGTGCCGCTGCCGGGGAACATTTGGCAGTGCTCGGCATTGACAAGCCGGCAGACGTTGCGGCGGGCTTCGTCGAGCAAATCCTGGAAAAGCGCGGAGCGGTGCGAGAACGGTTGCACGCTCATCGCCGAAAGCACGCGCGTCGAAACGGTGAGCGGCCCCGGCAGGAGCGAAACGGTTTTTTTGTGCAGCGCGGTGCCGGCTTTGTTTTTCGTGATTTCGCCGAGTGTCGTGAGGACGGTGGCGGCGCGTTTCGGGCGCACGAACATGGGCTGGAAAAGCGCGTCGCCGGTGCCGACGAGCGGGCCGAACGGCTCAAAACCGAGATGCCGGTAAAGGCGCAGTTGGCGCACGGTGCCGGAGATGATTACGAGATCCCAGCCGTTGCGGTGTGCGTGTTCGAAGGAGTTGTCCAGAATCATGCGCAGCACCGGCGCGCCGCGATATTCGGGCTCGACGGCGAGGAGGCGGCCTTCGACGGGACGCTCGCACTTGGGCAAATGTTTGTTCAAGTCCGGCAATTTCGCGTCGAGCGAGAACGGGCGTTTGTCGCGCATGGCGAGCATGCCGACGACGCGGTCGCCGTCCTTGATGATCAAGTAGGAGTTTTCCTTGTGGAATTTATCGACGAGTTTGCGCTCGGAATTCGGCGTGTGTTGCGGGATTTCTTCGACAAAAGTCCGGTAGTTAAGGCGGTGGATTTGTTCGATTTCGTCCGGCGTGTCGGCGAGTTTGCAGATAAGTCCGTCAACGTTCATGTCAGTGAGGAAAAAGCTTTTTTGAAATTGGAGCGGTGGGCGGTGAGGATCAGAATGACGATCAACAGCGACAATAACGCGGCGGAGTCGTTGCGCGTCAATATCCAAAGGGCAATCGGCTGCGTCCATAAGGCGCACAACGCGCACATGAAGGCCCCTTTTTTCAGCGGCAGGAAGAAAACGCCGCCGGCAATCGGCGCAAGCAGGGTGAACGGCAAAAACCAAAACGCCGGCCACGCGACCACGCCGAGTCCGAACCAGACGCCCAAAAACGGGCCGATGCCCTTGCCGCCGCGAAAGCCCATCAGCAGGGGCCAAATATGCCCGGCGACAACGGCGGTTCCGGACGCCGCCGCGGCGGTGAGCATGAATTGCGCGCCGTCCGGCGAATGCTGCGTGATGAGGACGCCGGCAGCATCCTTCCAAAGAATTTCCGGGTAAATAATCGCCGGCAGCAACACGGCGAAAATCGATTTCGCGATGTCGATTGCGAGGACGACATAAAACCACTTTTTGCCGAGCGCGCGCGCGGTGTTTGTCGCGCCGGTGCCGCCGGAACCTTGGGCACGCACGTCCCCGCCGCCGAAAATTTTCACGAGCAACCACCCCGGCGAAAAATTGCCGATGAAATAAGCGGCAATCAAGATGCCGGCGAAACGAAGATCCATGGGATGCGTGGGGATGAGGCGCGCCGTCTCCGGCGAAAATCGCAGCGGCTGCGAAAGTCGGAAACGGCGAAGCGGCAGAAGATTGTTTTTTCGCCGGCAACGTCAATCGCGCAGTGCGGCGTGCGTTTGCCGGAAGCTCGGCAGGGGGCGGCGATTTTTCTGTTTCGCTTTTGACTCTTGCCGTGTGCCCTTTTTTCTCTCGTGCCCGTTTTTTTGATGCCCGACGATTTTGAAATTTCCCATTGGTTTTGTATTCGCGTTCAGCCGAAGCGCGAATCGCTTGCGGCGGCGCATTTGCCGACGCTGCCGGGCGTCGAGGTTTTTTTCCCCCGGGTGCGTTACGTGCGCCGCACGCGGCGCGGCCCGATGCAAAGCACGGTGCCGTTGTTTCCGGGATATATTTTCGCGAAATTTTCCCGATTGGACGCGAAACAGGTCGGATACACGCAAGGGGTCGCGAAGATTGTCCGGCGCGGCTCCGAATTGGCGGAAGTGCCGGCGGCGGTCATGGCGGAGTTGTTTGCCTTGGCGTCCGACGGGGTCGTGCGCGTCGGCGAGCCGGAATTTCAAATCGGTCAAAAAATCCGGATTATCGCCGGCGTTTTCCTGAACACCGAAGCGAAAATCGTAAAATTGGCGCCGGCAAAAAAGCGCGTCGAGGTGTTGCTTCAATTTCTCGGGCAAGAGCGGGTCGTCGATGTTTCATTTCAGGAAATCGACTTGCCGGACAGCAATCCGCGAAAGCGGCTGTGATTCCCCGGCGATTCCGGCTGCCGGCGCTACTTTTTCCCGCGCTCCAAAACCCGCGCGACGTAAACGCAACTCGCCTCGACGCGGAAATTTTTTTCGCGCGCCCACGCGAGACCGGCCTGCACGAGCGCCTCGGCAAATCCGTGCCCGCGCAATTCCGGCGGCACAAACGTGTGCGTGAAATCGACAACGCCGGGCGCCGGCAATTCGTATTCCAGAACCGC
>JAVBUU010000150.1:0-9806 GCA_031555005.1 Opitutales bacterium
TAAAAAACCTCGCCGAACTGCCGGCCTCGGACGTGCTCTCGCCCGGCCAAATCAGCGAATGGATCGCCCGCGCCACCAACCCGCAAAAACTCTCCGACAACGACGTCGGCCTCGCCGCGGACGACGGCACCGAAGCACGCAAAGAACATACGTATCTTCTCACGTCGGAATTTGATTTGCCCGCCGGCGCGCCACCGCCGGCACCGTTGCCGAAAATCGCCGGAATCGACCCGAAACCCGCGTCGCTCGCGCAAAACACGGAAAACTTCGGCGAATTAACGCCGCAAGAAGACGACCCCGCCGACACGTTGCAATAAGTTGCCTCAACTTAAAAAAACAAACGCCGCCGGCCCCTGCCCTTACTTTAAATTTTAAACTTTTAATTTTAAACCTACTTCCCCCGTGCATGCCGCTTTCCGAATCCCGAAACACACTCGACCGCATCGACCGCGAAATCATCCGGCTCGTGCAGGTGCGACAAACCTGCGTCGTCAAAATCGGCGAAACGAAAAAAGCCGCCGGCGCGCAAATCTTCGTGCCCGACCGCGAAGAAGCCCTCCTCGAAAAACTTGAAAACATCGCGCCGGAAATCCTCCCGAAAAATGCCGTCCGCTCCATTTTCCGCGAAATAATTTCACTCTCCGTCGGCACCCAACTCGACCTGCCGGTCGCGTATCTCGGGCCCGAAGGCACCTACACGCACCAAGCCGCACAACGCAACTTCGGCTCCGGCGTCGCACTCAAAGCCCTTCGCACGATACCGGACGTCTTCGCCGCCGTCGAACATGACGAAGCCGCCTACGGCGTCGTACCGGTGGAAAACTCCACCGAAGGCGCCATCGCGCACTCGCTCGACATGCTCGCCGAATCCGACCTCAAAATCGTCGCGCAAATTTACCTCGGCATCGAACACTGCCTCATCGGGCGCGGCCCGATTGCCGGCATTAAAAAAATTCTCTCCAAAGACATCGCCCTTGCGCAATGCCGCGACTGGCTCCGGCGCAATCTGCCGGACGCCGAACTCGTCGCCGCCGACAGCACCGCCGCCGCCGTGCTCGCCGCCGCCGAAGACGCCGGCAATGCCGCCGTTGCGAGCGCCGTCGCCGCCGGACTCTATGACGTACCGGTGCTCGCCGCCGGCATTCAGGACATGAGCGACAACATCACGCGCTTTCTCGTTGTCGGCAAAAAACCGAACCCGCCGAGCAAAACGTGCGAAGACAAAACCAGCCTCGTCCTCTCGCTCAAACACGAACCCGGCACACTCCAACGCGCCCTCCAACCCGTCTCCGCGCACGGACTCAACCTTACGCGCATCGAATCGCGCCCTAACCGCCGCAAAGCCTGGGAATACCTCTTCTTCATCGATATACTCGGCCATTGGGAAAATCCGAAAATCCAAACCGTCGTCGAAGAATTGAAAAGCTCCTGCGAATCCGTAAAGTGGCTCGGCAGTTACCCGAACATTCAAAACAAAGCGTAATTGCTTTCCGGATACAAAACGAAAATGCGCCCCGAAAACGCGAAAAAAAACATAATCGGATACCTTATCGCACTTGGCGCGATTTGCACATTCGGCGTGTTGTCTACCGCATGGTGGCAGACTTACAACGCCCCTAAAGAACGACTCATCCTCTGCTTCCGGCAAAGCGTCAACGGGATCGACATCGGAACCCCCGTAAAAGTCATGGGAGTCCCCGTCGGCCAAATCGAAGTCATCGACATCGAAAAACCCGATGCATTAAACGGCGAATACTGCCCGACGGTTCATATTGTCTTGGACGGCGAAAGACTGGAAAACATCGGCATGCCGAGAGAACTTGCCTCACCGGACATCCTCGAAAAAGAAATCGCCCGGGGACTGCGCGGCAAACTCACCCTGATCAGCCCCATGCAGGGCAATTACTTTGTAGACCTCGTCTACGCGCCTAAAACAAAAGCCGTTTTTTCCAACAAACGCTCACCGAATATCCCCGAAATCCCCGCAGTGCAAAACGAGCTCCAATCAACGGTCGGCGAAACCGCGCGCGCGCTTCAGAAATTAAGCCAAACGGATTTCCTTAAACTTGAGCGAAAAATAAACGACTCGCTCGACGAACTGAAAAAAACACTCACGCCCGAAAACTTAAAAAAATTAAGCGACGCCGCCGCTGCACGTCTCTCACAAACGCAGGCGCTTCTCGCCGACCCTGAAATCGAAGCAGAAATCAAAAACATAAACCGACAGCTTGAAACCGTTCGCGAACAAATCCGAAAGGGACAAAGCGATTTCCTTGAAAACGTTCACGAAAAAAACGGCGCCCTCCGTTCGCTCGGCAATTCCGTCCTTCGCGTGGAAAAACAAGCGCGGGAAATGGAAAAACTTTTTAACCTGCAATCACCCGACACCCGACGAATGCGCAAAAACCTGCACGACCTGTTAAGCGCAATTGAAGAAATCGTCTCAACATTGCACCCCTTGCTTCAGCTCGCCACCGGAGTTTCATCCGGAAGCGAACCGGTATTACCGGAATAAGCGCAACAATAACGCGCAGCTCCCGACGCACTTACTCGCGTAAGTGCGCATCCAAAAACCAAAGCG
Organism: Opitutales bacterium; assembly: GCA_031555005.1. GTDB lineage: Bacteria > Verrucomicrobiota > Verrucomicrobiia > Opitutales > UBA953 > CALNBE01. Next base: position 2,582 of record JAVBUU010000150.1, read on the forward strand.
TCTTGTCGAGAGCCCGCGAAAGGCCGGTCAATAAATCCGCGGTTCCGGCATCCCCGAATACGGTCGCCTCGTCAACACCGGCGCGGACAACTTTTGCACAAACCACGAATTGCCCGGCAAGCGAGCGCACATAGCCGATGCCGTTTTTCCCTTCCGTCGGAAACTCCGATAACACGGAATTCGCGCCGGCCTCGCGAACCGTCCCGCGTGCAACACCGCCCAGAGCGACAACGCGCTCGGCGATTTCGTCCGCAAAGCCCTCAATCGATTCGGCAGCTTCGTCAAAAAGCTTGTGATACGAATAAAAATCCGAGCCGCGAACATTCCAATGCGCCTGCTTGGATTGTGAGTATAAATCAAAAACGCTTGCCAGGACGCGATTCAACAGCGTCACGGCCTTTGCGCGCGAATCAGCCGGCATGTCATTTAAAACGGAAAGGAGATTTTTCATTTGGGAATGGAAGTAATGATTCAAAAAACCGCCCGGGACGGGCAGTGCAAGAAACGATTATCCAACAATTCACGCCGGGCAAATGCGAATGAAACATTTCATCGCGCCGTTTCCTTGAATGGCGATACCGACAACCGGTTTTCAATCATATCAATGGATCTTGACGCGGTCGCAAAACAGATGCCGTTTAATCCTAAAGGGGACGGCAAATGTGTTGCCGATTCGCCAACAAAAGCCAAAGCGGGAAAGGTAGAATGAGCAAACAATTCATCAAAGGTGCGATTGCTGTTGTCGGCGATATCGCCGGCGGAATCGGTTGCATCTGGACAGGTTTCTGCGCCGTGTTGTTTCTCGCGCTCTTGCTTTTTATTCCGGCGTGCATTTCGAATGCCGTATTCGGTTGGCCGCCGTTATTGGATGACGATAACGAAGCCTTTTTGCATGAGCAAAACGAACGTCGAAACGCGCGGAACATCAAGAGCGCTGAAGAATACCGCGCGCGAATCGAATACCGGCGAACCGGCATGCTTTGCGGCTTAATTCAGATGCTCGACGAGTCTGCCGGCAAAGAGGCTTACCGCCGCATGTTCAGTTTCCCGCTTGAAGGCCGCATCACGTTAAAAGAAGCAATCGCCGAGTTTAAGCGCGTGCGCGGCCGGCGAAGCCTTGATGAATGCGAGACGATTGCCGAAGAGGACAAGCACATGAAACACACCGATGCCGGTGAATTGGCATCTTTGTTTGATTTTTTGCGTGAGCAGGAACGCCCCGATGCTCAACCGGCATCGCCGCGCAGCACACCGACAATGTAGCCGTTCAAGCTGTCTGCCCGTGCCGCTGCTTTCAGGGCAAAGCCCCCGTTTCGGACACAAAAAATCCCTGCAACCGTTTATATTGCAGGGATTTGAAGCTGGTGGTGGGGGTCGGATTCGAACCGACGAAGAGCAACGCTCGACAGATTTACAGTCTGCACCCTTTAGCCACTTGGTTACCCCACCGATTTTACGAGAACACTTTCATGTCTTCGAAAAATTGAGCCGCCTTCAATGGAGTGCCTTGGATGTTTTGCCAAGCAGTTTTTTCGCATTTTTATTTTTTATGCAAAGATTGTTCCCTCGGCAGACGGCACGTCTGCCGGAAATACCGGCGTATTGAGGTTTGCCGCAGGGATTCATGCAACGTCCGTCGTGCCGAATGTCGTCGGGTATTCTTCGCCGGCGGTGCAGAAATTATAGCGTTTAACAAAGATATTGCGAGGTTTGTCGCCTTTTAAAAACACATGAACAGAAGTTCGCGGAGAGCGTGGAGAAATATCCTCTGCGACCTCTACGTCCTCCTGTTAAAAATTGAATCATTTTGCCAATCTATCAATGTTGTTCGAAAACACTATATCTCGAATCCGGTTCGCCTCCGAAGGCTGATTTGCGTACGGCAAACGTTCGTTGGCTCTGCTAAAACCAATTACCGCAACGCGCCGGAAAATTTTTTCTTCAAATAACCAAGCACGCAGTTCGGCACGAATTGCGCCACTGAATCAAGTTTGTGTTGCGCGATCTCCTTTACGAAAGTCGAACTCGTGCAAAACTGCTCTTTGCTCGGCATAAGCACGATGGTCTCAATTTCCGGCGCGAGAAGCCGGTTCGTGTGCGCCAAATCAAACTCGTATTCGAAATCGGTGAATTTTCGCAAACCGCGAATCAGCGTGATCGCCCCACGCTCTCGCGCAAACGAAACCGTTAGCCCCGGCAACGCCTCGACGCTCGCATTCGGGATTTCGCGCAATGCCTCGCTCGCCATCGCCAACCGCTCGTCGAGCGTGAACAACGTCCGCTTCGCGTCGCTCCGCGCAATCGCGATGATCACATGGTCGAAGAGGAAACAGGCGCGACGCAACACGTCTAAGTGCCCGAGCGTTAACGGGTCAAATGTGCCGGGATAAACGGCAATGCGCTTCGTGTGTTTTCCGGTGCCGGAAGATGCTGGTGATTTCATCCGAGTTTCCCGGCAACTTGCGTGCAAAGCAGTCTATGAGCAAGCCATTTGAAGAAATTGTCTTTCGCCCGGGCAAAAAACTCTTTGTGTCGGATTCTCCTTGTTGCCCACCCGCCCAACGTAAAATTACAGTGAAGAAACTCCCGAACATCCTGACGCTCGCCCGAATTCCATGTCTGTTTTTTATCGCCTGTTTCGCGACGTTGCAAAACGGATGGGGCGCCACGGCGGCCTTTTATCTCTTCTTTGTCGCCGGAATTTCCGACTACCTCGACGGCTGGCTGGCGCGCAAGCTCGGCTCCACCTCAAACTTCGGAAAGCTCATGGATGCGCTTACCGATAAAATCCTCACCGTCGGCCTGCTGATTTTTCTTTTAATAACGCCGTCCGGCTCCGCCGAGGCGATTGCCTCGCATGCGGCAAAACCGGTGTTGCCGGAATTTTGTGCTTATTTCGTCATCATCATTCTCGCGCGCGAATTTATGATTACCGGCTTACGCCTCGTCGCCGCGAGCGCCGGCGTAGTGCTCGCCGCGGAACGCTCCGGCAAAATCAAAACCGTTTTACAACTCACGTCCATCGGCGTGTTGCTTTTCGTTCACGCGGCGCAAACGGATTGGGCATGGACAGTCGCGCCGGAAGCCGGCGGCTCGTTTCTGGGAATCGGTCTCGGCGGCTGGCATCTTGTCGGGCTTTGGTCGTTCTACGGCGCGACGCTGCTGACCGTGACGTCCGGCACCGGCTACCTGATCAAATACCGGCATTTGCTGTTCGGCGAACCGGCCGTATCCGAAAAATAGTTACATTTTTCGCGAATGTCGTTTTCTGAAAAAATCGCCGCCGGTATTCTCGGCAAAACCGTCACCGGCATCGCCACGCTCGGGCCGCTCGGCACGCGCATGCCGGCGCCGGGGACTTGGGGCAGCGCGGCCGGCATGCTGTTTTACGCCGTTTTCTTTTCCCGCATAAACAACGCCTCGCATTGGTTTTATTACGCCGGCGCGATTCTCGTTCTTGCCGTCATCGCCGTCGGCGTTTGCGAAATCGCCGAGTTGCATTTGAAAAAAAGCGACCCCGGCTGCGTCATTCTCGACGAATTTATCGCCATGCCGGTTGTCTATGCCGGCGTGGAAACTTACATCGCGCGCGCCGCCGGCAATGCCTCGCAATACGGTTGGATCTGGTTTTTTGCGGGTTTCGCGGCGTTCCGCTTTTTCGATATCGTAAAGCCTTTCGGCATAAAAAAACTGCAAAAACTCCCCGGCGGACTCGGCGTCGTCGTCGATGATTTGGCAGCCGCCGCTTGCGCCTGCGCATTCCTGCACGCGGCACATTTTACGGCAAAGTTTTTCGTCTGAAATAAAAACCTCTCGTTATGCTCTCAATCCTCCATTCCGGCGCACTCGTCGGCGTCGAATCCGTCCCCGTAACCGTCGAAGTCAACTCCGGCGGCGAAGGTGAATTTCGTTACTATCTGGTCGGAATGCCGGACACCGCCGTCAAGGAATCCTGCGAACGCGTTGTCTCCGCGATTCACAACAGCGGATTTCGCAATCCCGGCTGCAAGACCGTCATCAGCCTCGCGCCCGGCGATCTGCGCAAGGAAGGTACGATGTATGATTTGCCGGTCGCGCTGGGCATGCTCGCCGTCACCGGCCAACTCGCCAAAGACCGGCTCGACGCTTATGTGATTGCCGGCGAACTCAGTCTAAGCGGAGCAACGCGCGCCGTGCGCGGCGGCGTGGCGATTGCGTTGCAGGCGAAAAAACAAGGCAAACTCGGTGTGCTTTTGCCGAAAGAATCCGCCGAGGAGGCCGCACTTGTCGAAGGAATTTCCGTCTATTCCGTCGAATCGCTGAGTGCCGCCGCCGGTTTTTTAAACGGGAAAATTCCGCTCACGCCGGTGTCGCCGAAAAACAGTCCGTTTCGCCGTCTGCCGGACGGAGAAAATTGCGTCGATTTTTCCGAAGTAAAAGGGCAAGCCGCCGTGCGGCGTGCCGTGGAAGTCGCCGTCGCAGGCGCCCACAATTTGCTGATGATCGGACCGCCGGGTTCCGGCAAAAGCATGATTGCGCGACGTATTCCGACGATTTTGCCGGAGCCGACGCTTGAGGAATTTTTGGAAATTCTCGGCATCCAGTCCGCCGCCGGACTCAGCATTGAAAAAGAAAACCGCTGTTACCGTCGGCCGGTGCGCGCGCCGCACCACACGATCAGCGACGTCGGCTTAATCGGCGGCGGCGCGGTGCCCGGTCCCGGCGAAATTTCGCTCGCGCACCACGGCGTTTTGTTTCTGGACGAATTACCGGAGTTCAAACGCTCCGCGCTCGAAGTCATGCGCCAACCGCTCGAAGACGGCTGCGTGACGATTTCGCGCGCCGCCGGCAAAATCACCTTGCCGAGCCGGTTTATCCTCGTCGCTGCGATGAACCCCTGCCCTTGCGGCTATCTCGGCGACGCGAAAAACCGCTGCCGGTGTTCGCCGGTCCAGGTGCAACGCTATCGCGCGCGCATTTCGGGCCCGTTGCTCGACCGCATCGACATTCATGTCGAAGCGCCGGCGCTTGCGATTTCCGAGCTCCGCACGGCGACCGCCGGCGAGTCTTCCGCCGCGATTCGCGCGCGCGTGCTCAACGCCAAAGAACGGCAGAAACGACGTTTTGCCGGCGGCAACGCGCGCATGTCTCCCAAGCAACTGCGCGAACATTGCCGGCTTTCGGACGAACAAGGCCTGTTGCTCCAACGTTCGATGGAAAAACTGAATTTGTCCGCACGCGCCTATGACCGCGTTTTAAAAGTATCGCGCACGATTGCGGATCTCGCCGGCAGCGAACACATCGAGACCGCGCACCTGATGGAGGCGATTCAATATCGGAGCCTCGACCGGAATTTATTCGGCACGGAAACGAATTGAATTAAGAATTAAGATTTAAGAAGTAAGAAAAAGATTTCCCGCTGAAAAAATCGGATGCTTTTTTTAATTCTTAAATCTTAATTCTTAATTTGTGTCTCAGATGCATCGCCTCGAAAAAATCCGCGTTATCACGTTCGACGTTTTCAACACGCTCATCGCGCCGAATCCGTCTGTCGGGCACATTTACGCGCGCGCCGTCGCGAAACATTTGCCGAAGGCGGACACCAAAACGCTCGCCGAAAAATTCTCAGACCGCTTTCCGGTCGCGTGGAAACGCATTCGCACCGAAGAACAGGAACCGGCAAATGAAGCTGCCGCGCGCTGTTTTTGGGAAAAGGTCGTCCGTCTCACGTTGGGGGAAGATTGCCCGGAGAATATTTTTCAAATCGTCTTCGCCGAAGCGTTCGCCGCGTTTTCCCGCCCGGAAAACTGGCGCGTCCTTTCCGGCACGCGCGCAGCGCTCGCCGCGTATCAATTTCTCGGATACAGACTGGCGGCCTTCACCAACGCGGATTCGCGCATGCGAACCGTTTTGCGCGAACTCGAACTCGACGTTTTTTTTGAACAAATTTTTGTTTCGACGGAAATCGGCGCGGCCAAACCGTCGCCGGCAGCATTCCGGCACGTTTGCGAAAAAATGAAAGTGGCGCCGGTCGACGTGCTTCACGTCGGCGACACGCTCGAAGATGACGTAAAAGGCGCGTTGGACGCCGGCTGCCGCGCCGCGTGGCTGGCACCCAAGGCGCATTTCAAGCCCGCCGGTGCGGTTGTCGTAAAATCCCTGCCGCAACTGGCCGACAAACTGCGTTATGCCGAGACGCGACAATTTCTGTTCGAGCCGGAATCGTTAAAAAAACGCGCTGAAATCACCCGAATTCTGGACAACAAAGATTGGCGCGGCATCCGTCCGCGCCGTCTCACGCGCAACCTCGTCGCCAACTTTCGCGCATTGCCGGAGGAGATTTCGCCGCCCGGACAAATGCAAATTCCGGACGCGCGGAAAATCCGCACGCCGAATGTCCGAAGGCACGAAAACCCGGCGGAACAAATCGCGTCCGCGATGCTGGCCTTTGCAAAAACGCTCAGCGTCGAAGCCGCGCCCGGCGATATTTTGCGCAAAAACTGGGAGGCGATTATCGGCAAACATGCCGGTGCCTGCGAACCGCAACAAATTTTGCCGGACGGCACCCTGTTGATCCATTGCGCCGGCAGTGCGGTGCGCAGCAATTTGATCATGGATGCGCGAAAAATCCTCGCGAAAATTGCCGGCATCGCCGGTTGCGAAAAAATAAAACGCACCGTGTTTCAGTTGTGAGTCCGCCGACGCTTTATCGGAAGCGCCGACATCGCATCGACATTCACATAAACAAAAAACCGGCATTGCTGCCGGTTTTTCGGAAATCGCCGCGGTGCGGCGAATTTACCATAGACGCTTCTTATGGCGTGAGGATTTGGACCGCTTGCGGCGTTTGTGCTTGTTCATCTTCAAGCGGCGTTTTTTCTTAAGATTTCCCATTGCGTTGCTGTTTGTAAAAGTAAGGGCGCGGAGATTTGCCGGTTAGCCGAATGTGTAAAGCATTTTTTTCGGGAAAAACGACAGCGGCGTCCGTGTGATTTTTTGCCGCCGGCAATTTTCGGTGCGGTGCGGTTGCCGGCAAAAAACGCTCCGGCGGCAGTACCCTTCCCTCTTTTACGTTTGCCGCTGTGCGTTCATGCAATTCACTCCGCCGGCAAAACTTTTTATTTATGCGCGAACAAATGACTCCTCTCCAAGAAATCCGGCACTCCGCGTCGCACATTCTCGCGACCGCCGTTATGCGTCTTTTCCCCGAAACGAAACTCGACATCGGGCCGCCCACCGACACCGG
>JAVBUU010000139.1:0-2815 GCA_031555005.1 Opitutales bacterium
TTCCTCGAATTCAGAAAACAAAAAGTCGCCCTCGCCGTAATCGAAACCGGACTCGGCGGCCGCCTCGACGCCACAAACATCCTCGCGCCGCGCCTCAGCGTCATCACCTCAATCGGCATCGACCACACGGATTACCTCGGCGACACGCTCGAAAAAATCGCCGGCGAAAAAGGCGGAATCATCAAACCCGAAACCCCCGTCGCGCTCGGATTAATGCCGCCGGAAGCCGAAAAAATCCTCCGCCGGATCGCGCGCGAAAACAACGCGCCGGTTTTTTCCGTTCGCGAACGCTTCGCCGGAAACGCCGAAAAATTTCCCGAAACAAATCTCGCCGGCGCCCACCAGCGCGCCAACGCCGCGCTCGCCCTGCTCGCCTCGGAAATTTTGCAAAACGAATTTCCCGTCACCGGCGACACCGCACGCGCCGCGCTCCGCGACATCGACTGGCCCGGGCGCTGGCAAACCTTTCCGCTCCCGCAAAACCGCCGCCTCATCATCGACGTCGCGCACAACGCCGAAGGCGCGGTCGCGATTGACGCGCTTCTGGAAAACCTTTGCCGCGAAACCGGCACGCGCCCGACAATCGTCACCGGCGTCCTCGGGCTTGACCGCGCGCGACCGCTGCTCGCCGTCTTTTCAAAACACGCAAAAAACATCGTCCTTGTTCAACCCGAACAAGACCGCGCGTGCGATTTCGCCGAACTCGAATCGTGCCTGCCGCCGGCATTTTCCGGCAACGTCGCGCGCGCCGAAATCGGAAAAATATTCCACGTCGCCGGCGACTGTGCGCTCGGCTCCGCCGGCGAAACGATTGTCGTAGCCGGCAGCGTTTATCTCGCCGGCGAAGTGCTGGCAAAATTTTTGCCCGGCAACCTTGTATCCGAAAATCAATTACAGGATCGGCTGCCGGCAACGCGCAAAAACTGACTACAAAGAACGCAGCGCGCGCAAAGATTCGATTCCGTAAAATTGCGCTTTCGATAAAAACTTTCGGGGAATTTCATAAAAAATCTCTGCGCCTCCGCGTGAACCACTCTGCGATCTTTGCATCCTTTGCGGTTAATTCAAAACCGCAAAAATCATCCGCCATTTTTTATCCGCCGGCGCGCCCTGTTACTTCATGAATTTTTCGCAACCCGCGGCAAAGATTTCCGCTTTCTTGCCGGCAACTGTTCCCGGAAAGCGCTTGGCAAACACACGGAATTCTTCGGCGCGCTTCTTGCCGGACATCTGCGTTTTCAAATTTTTTGAAAAGAACCGCCACAATTCTTTATCCGCTTTCAATTCGCCGGCGGCGGCAGGCGTTTTTTGCCACGTCTGCAAGTCGTTTTTCAACGCGACAATCGACGAATCACCGGCAAAACCGTGCTTACCGGCAGCCTTCAACGTCATCTCGGCAAAATTGATTTTATCGGCAATATCCGGCAAATTTTTGATAACCTCGGCATGCCTCGGAAGCCACGCCTTTGCGACCGCGCGCGTGTCGCCGGTCGGTTGCGCGTCGGCAAGCGTCGTCGCTTCCATGAAAAGAAACGCTTTATTCGCGACCTCCTTGGAACTCCATTCGTGACCTTGGCCGGATATGATCGGCATCCACGGATTTCTCGGGAGCGAGGCAACGAGCGTCGGCCACTCGACGCAACAAATGCCGTCGTTGCTGCCGATGCTTGTCGCGATGCAAAAATTTCTTTTCGGAATTCCGTCAAAAAATCCGTTAAAGCCGGCACCTTGTTGAAACAGCCCGGCAAACCCCGGACGCATTTGCACGAAGAAACTCGACGCACGCGAACCGCCGGAAAAACCGGTCGCGAATTTCAATCCTTCGGCAATGCGCAACCGGGCGACAACATCATCATGCGCCGCCAAAAAGTTTGAATTGGAAACCCAGTCGTCGCCGTTTTTCGATTCGCACAACATAACAACGACATAGCCGGCGGCCTTCAAGTGTTCGGCCATCCCTGCCATATCCGCGTTGCCCTGCGGCGACGCGATAAAAACACACGGCCAACGCCGCCCGGATTCGCTCTCGTAGCCCGTCGGAACCCAAAGATTATAACTGTATTCGCCGTCCCTGATCTCGAAGGAAAACTTTCCGTACCGCGGCGGTTTTTTGTTTTTCCCGTCGAGTTTGCACTTCACAAGCGTCGATTTCGCTTCGGGAATTTTTTCGGAGATCGGCGTTACCTCCGCCGGAAGCGGAGCAAACATGCCCAAAAAGGCGGCCGAATAAAACGAGAGGAGTCGTAAGATTTTCATGAGAATTTCAGTGTTCCGGCAGAACAGTCCGCCGACGGAATTCTTTTTGACGAAGAAATGATTCCGGTCGATTCGATAATTTAAGATTAGGGATTCGAAATATCTCAACCGCATGATCGAGCACATCGTTTTTCGAATTGCCGGACCGGGCAATCACGCCGGGTGCCGCTGCCGGCAACGCGCAAAAACTGACTACAAAGAACGCAGCGCGCGCAAAGATTCGTTTTTTCGGAATTGCGCCTTCCGTAACAAAATCCGGGGGAATTTATAAAAAATCTCCGCGTTCTTCGCGCCTCCGCATGAACCCCTCTGCGATCTTTGCATCCTTTGCGGTTAATTCAAAACCGCAAAAATCGTCCGCCATTTTTTATTCGCCGGCGCGCCCCTTTTTCTCACCCTCGCCGGCACTTATTTTCCAAAAAAAAATGAAACCCGTAGTTCTCATCATCCGCGACGGCTGGGGCGAAAATCACAACGCCTCCGAAGACAAATTCAACGCCGTCAAACTCGCAAACACGCCGAATTCGCGCCGCATCGCCAAAGAATGGCCGCGCACCGA
>JAVBUU010000095.1:0-4434 GCA_031555005.1 Opitutales bacterium
CCGGCGTCGGTGTTGAGCACTTCTTCGTTGGCGAGCACGGTGCCGAGCTCGGGGCAAAACCACACCGGTTTTTCGTCAACGTAAGCGAGACCGGCTTTGAAAAGTTGGAGGAAAATCCATTGCGTCCACTTGAAATAATGCGGGTTTGTCGTGCTGATTTCGCGCGACCAGTCGATGGCGAATCCCAGCATTTGCAGCTGCCGGCGGAAGTTGTCGATGTTCTTGCCGGTTTGCACGGCCGGGTGTTCGCCGGTCTGAATCGCGTATTGTTCCGCCGGCAGGCCGAAGGCGTCCCAGCCCATCGGGTGCAGGACGTTGAAGCCGCGCGCTTTTTTGTAACGCGCCAAAATATCGGAGCCGGTGTAGCCCTCCGGATGCCCGATGTGCAGGCCGGCGCCGGACGGATACGGGAACATGTCGAGCACGTAATATTTCGGTTTTTGCGCTTCGCCGGCGACGGGATCGAGCGCGCGGAAGGTGTTGTTATCCTGCCAAAATTTTTGCCAACGCGGTTCGATTTCGGCGTGGTTGTATTCGTGATTTTCGGTGCTTTCGGACATGGCGAAGAAATTGGTATTTTTTAGAAAAGGAAACGCGCGATAGAAAGCGATTCGCGGGAAACGGGAAGGCTAAATCGGGCGCGCCGGCGAGGGGTCCGGGCGCATTCGGTCAGAAACCGGCGACAAGCGCGAGAATTGCTCCGGCGATTAACACCAGTGCGCTCAGCGTGATGCGTTCGGGCGGCGTTAATTTAAAAAGCACGTTTTAAAAAATCAGAACGTCAGACGCGCGGATACCCGGCGAACATAGGCGAGAATTGCCAGCAACAATTCCGCTGACGGTTTTTCCGCGTGCGGCGCGAGGGCGGTTTCGGCTTTCCGCGTTTCTTCCTCAAAAATTTCCGCGCAGCGCGCCGGAATGTTTGCGGCTTTCATCTTTGAGGCCAATTCGGCCGGCGATATTTTTTGCCCGCGCAATGCGTCGAGCAATGCGTCGCGTTGCGGTGCCTGCAGCGTTTGCAGGTAAAGCAGCACCGGCAGCGTGAATTTTCCGCTGGCAATGTCGGTGCCGAGCGTTTTGCCGATGGCGGCTTCGTCGCCGGAGAAATCGGCGATGTCGTCGAAAATTTGATACGCGATGCCGAGGTGCCGGCCGAACGTCGCGCAGGCGTCGGCGTATTCAATTTCCGGATACGCGAGGCCGGCTCCGACGCGGCACGAGACTTCAAAGAGCTCGGCGGTTTTCAACCGGATGATCCGGAAATATTGTTCAAGCGAGAGCGCGGCGTCGCCGCGTGCGAATGTTTGGCAAATTTCGCCGGAGCAAACCTGGCGCGTCGCCGTGGCTACAAGACGGCAAACCTCGGTGGTCGGGAATTCGGAGGCGAGTTTGAGCGCTTGCGCGAAAAGCGCATCGCCGAGCAAAACGGCGTGGTGCTGGCCGAATTTTGCGGCGACGGTTCGGGTGCCGTGGCGGATGTCGGCGGTGTCGAGAATGTCGTCGTGGACGAGCGTCGCGAGGTGGACGAGTTCGACGATTGCGGCGGCGCGCACGAGTTCCGGCGAGGGCTCGGAGTCCGTCCGGCCGGCGTAAAAAACGAGGGCGGGGCGAAGGCGTTTTCCGCGATGCAAAAACGTGTAGCGGACGAGCTCCCGCACGGCGGGTTCAAATTCGCCGACCTGCTCCGAAAGAAACGCGTCCAATAACTCCATGTGCTTGTCGAGCACCGAGAAAAGACTTTCGGGCGCTTGCTTGCCGGCGGGCGTTATTGTGGCGGTTTCCTGCATGTGCGGGGCGGCAAGTTAGGAGCGGCTTGTCGGAATGCAAGCACGGTTCGCGGGGCGCGGAATGCCTTTTATTCGAGTTCTTTCAGCCAGAGATCGGCGCCGGCGTCCGCCGGCATGCGCCAGTCGCCGCGCGGCGAAAGCGCGACGGTGCCGACTTTCGGGCCGTCCGGCATGGCGTTGCGTTTGTATTGCTGGGCGAAAAAACGTTTGATGCCGATGCGCAGCCAGTGGACAAGCGTTTCGGTGTCGTATTTTCCGGCAAAAGCGTGTTCCGCCTGGAAGAGAATTTTCTTCGGATTGCTGCCGGCGCGGATGAAGTGATACAAGAAAAAGTCGTGCAGTTCGTAGGGGCCGACGAGTTTTTCGGTTTCCTGCGAAATGGAGCCGTCGGCCGCCGGCGGCAGGAGTTCCGGGCTGTAAGGCGTGGCGGCAATATCCCGGAGGACGTTTTGGAGGTCGCCCAGGCTGCGGGTGGCGGCGAACCAGCCGATCAGGTGCGAGAGCAGCGTCTTCGGGATTCCTGCGTTGATGTGATACATCGACATGTGATCGGCGTTGAACGTGCACCAGCCGAGCGCGATTTCGGACAAATCGCCGGTGCCGACGACGAATCCGCCGGTTTTGCATGCGTAATCGAGGAGAATCTGGGTGCGTTCGCGGGCCTGGGCGTTTTCGTAAGTGGCGTCGAATTTGTCTTCCGGGTGCCCGATGTCGGCGAGGTGCTGCCGGAGCGCGGCGTGGATGGAAATTTCACGCGTGCTTACGCCGAGTTGCCGGATGAGCTGCTGCGCGTTTTCCTTGGTGCGCATGCTGCTGCCGGGGCCGGACATCGTGAGTGCGTGAATGCCCTTGCGGTCAAAGCCGAGCCGGTCGAAGGCTTCGACGCAGACCAGCAATGCGAGCGTCGAATCAAGTCCGCCGGAAACGCCGAGCGTGAGCGTTTTTGTATTCAAATGCCGGATACGTCGCGCCAGTGCCGTGGTCTGAATGGCGAAAGTTTCGAGGCAAACTTCGTCTCGTTTTGTCGGGTCGGCGGGGACGAACGGCGTTTGTGAAATGCGCCGGCGGAGCTTCGGCGAGGATTTTGCCGGCGTGTCGATGGTGAACATCAGGCGGCGGAACGGTTTTGCCGGGGACGAGAACCAAGTGCTGCTCAGGCGGCGTTCGTGCAGCAGGCGGCGGATGTCCACTTGTGAAATAATCATGGCATCGTCGAACGAGAAGCGCTCGCTTTCGGCGATGAGGATGCCGTTTTTGGCGATGAGGCTGTGGCCGCTGAACACGAGGTCGGATGACGATTCGTTTGAGCCGGCGTTGGCGTAGGCGTAGGCGGCGATGCAGCGCGCGGATTGCTGCGTGACGAGCGCGCGCCGGTAGGCGGCTTTTTCGATGAGTTCGTTGCCGGCGGACGGGTTGCAAATAAGCGTGGCACCGGCGAGTGCCTGTGCGCCGCTCGGCGGTTCGACGGCCCAGAGGTCTTCGCAAATTTCGATGCCGACGACGCATTCGCGCATGTTTTCGGCCTGAAAAAGCAGGTCGGTGCCGAACGGAATTTCCGCGCCGTTGAGCATTACGGTGTCGCCGCCCGTCCAAACTTTGCCGGAGGTGAACCAGCGTTTTTCGTAAAATTCGCCGGTGTTCGGGACGAAGGTCTTTGGCACGATGCCGACGATGCGTCCGTTGGCGAGAAAGGCGGCGGTGTTGTAGAGGCGGCCTTGAATTGAGAGCGGGAGGCCGACGATGATTGCGGCGTTGATCGTTTTGGTGAATGCGGCGAGCCGGTCAAGGGCGGCGCGTGCTTGGGTGAGGAGTGTTTCCTGATAAAAGAGATCGGCGCACGAATATGCGGTCAGCGCGAGTTCGGGAAACAGAATAAGGGCCGCGCCTTCGTCCGCGGCGCGCTTTGCGGCGGATTCAATAAACTCAACATTCGCGCAAACATTCGCGAGGTGGAGTTTCGGGGAAACGGTTGCGACGGTAAGAAATCCGTGGTCGATAAGCCGAGTGCTCATAAGGAGAAACTCTCCCGGCGATTCGGAAAATAATCAAGCCGGCAAACGGGCGTCGGGGAACGCCGGGGATAAAAAGAGCGCCGGCGAAATACCGGCGCTTCTTTTGCGGGGGGCATCAGACGGGGAGGTCTGCGTTCCCTTTCGGCGAAATTTTATTTTTCGTAGGAAATTTCGACCGGCACGGGGGCGGTTTTAGAAAAATCTTCGACGGCTTTTTCCCAGGATTTTTCGGCGGGATACCAGCCTTTGTCCCAGCCGGCGCCGAAATAATACGTGAACGGAACGCCGGGTTTAGCTTCGCCGGTGACGATCCAGTGGCCTTCGATGCCTTTCACGTCCTCGCCGGCGGGAACGCACACGGCGACGCCGGTGGTGCCGTTGAGGAAGTTGCCGGCTTTGTCTTTTTGTTTGTTTTGCTGCCGGTCGGCGAACCAGGTTTTGCCTTCGGCTTCGGTTTTCAGGTCGTTTGCCTTGTCGTCGAGCGAAACGGTTTTCGCTTTGTGCGTCTTGCGGCCTTTCCAGTCGGCTTGCACGGCGCCGATGCCGATTTTCACGGGCGCGTCGCCGGCGGCGGTGACGGTGCTTTCGACTTTCGTGAAGTCGCTGCCGGCTTCGACGGTGAATTTTTTTACTTC
>JAVBUU010000109.1:0-3801 GCA_031555005.1 Opitutales bacterium
GTCAACCAAGTGCGCCCCGGCATGAAATGGGTTTCCACCACCGAAGTGACCAATAATTTGTATTCGGTTTGGATAAACTACACGTTAAATCCCGGCAACGGCCGTAGAAAGCTCGAAATCGAGTCGTGCAACGACGGCGACGGAAGAATCGTCGGCGGCCGGTTTAATTCCTATTTAAACGCGGCGATTGTCGCCGGTGAACAATGGCTTTGCCAACGCGGTCAGGATAAAATGAAAAATTATCAAAACGGCGGCGACCATTTTGTAAAACTTTGCCCGCTTTGGCAGTTGGATCTTTATTGCAAAGTCGCCGGCAAAGGAAATCCCGATTTCCTGCCGGATATTTTCGAAATCGTTCGCAATACCGACGAAAAAGGAAAATCAAACGGAGAGTTGCAACTCGCTTTCATGAAAAATGTTTGCGACACCAACAAGCAGGATTTCACGGACTTTTTCGTCAAAGCCGGCATGCTCAAACCGATTGACAAATATATGGACGATTATTCGCGCGCCCAACTTACGATTACGCAAGCGCAATGCGACGAATTGATTGCGTATGCTAAAAAATACCGGAAACCCGACAGCCCGGCGATTTATTACATCAGCGCCAACAGCGTCGAAGCCTACGCGAACGGACTGCCGGTAACCGGCACGCTCAACCAAGGCATTTCCAAGGCGGAGACCGGCACCGACATCATCGTTTCGCACGACGTTTGGAAAAATGTCGCCGCGTTTGAAACCTATGCCGGCGAAAAACTTGTACGAATCTGCATCGCCGGCACCGGTTCGCCGGAAAACGCCTTCACCCAAGTGCGTTTCCCGGCCGGCTCAACGCGAATCGACGCCGTATCTTGGGACGGAAAACGCATCTGCGTCATGGACGCCGCCGGCCGTGCCGGACTCTGATAGAAACCGTTAATCAAAAAAATACGCAACCTTTCGAAATTGTTTTTGTCTTAACGAAAAACCGCTTTTTCGGCACTCAAGGCTTTGAAACTTTTTTCCTTCTCAGTTAAAAATTCCTTGAATCCGGCGAGAAGTAAAAGCAGCATCCGACGTTCCTTTTTTTAAGAATCTTAAGCAGCAAAAGAAAATCTCATGGCATCACAACCCAACCTCACGAAGCGTGAAATCGTTCTCGGTATTTTCGAGAAGACCGGTTTCCCGCAAAAACACATCCGTGATTCCGTCCAAATGACATTGGACACGATCATGGAAGCCCTTCTTGCCGGACGGAATGTCGAGCTTCGCAATTTTGGCGTGTTCGAAATCCAAATCCGCAAGAGCCGCGTCGGACGCAACCCGCGCAAGCCGGAAAAAGACGTCGTCATTCCGCGCCGCGCCGTCATCAAGTTCAAATCCGGCAAAGAGCTCAAAGAGCGTCTTCGCAAGGTCGGCCTCGACAAGCTCGACAAGAAATAATCGCCGGCTTGGCACTTGCCAAAAGGGAGCGCACGGGAGTAATTCCATGCGCTCTTTTTTTTAATCCAAACAATCATGTTTACCAGCCTTCCCGGATTTCGCGAATTTTACCCCGAAGACCTCGCCGTCCAAAATCACATTTTCGATATTTGGAAACGCACCGCGCGCCGATTCGGGTTTCGCCAATGGGACGCGCCGGCGCTTGAGTCGCTTGAACTTTTCACCGAAAAATCCGGCGAGGAAATTGTCCGCCAGCTTTTTAATTTCGAAGACAAAGGCGGCCGCCAAGTCACGCTCCGGCCGGAAATGACGCCCTCGCTCGCCCGGCTCGTCGCCGCACGCGCCGGCAGCCTCCGGCGCCCGATAAAGTGGTTCGCCGTCGGCGAAAACTACCGCTACGAAAAACAGCAAAAAGGACGCCTGCGCGCCTTTTACCAATTTAACGCCGACATCCTCGGCGAACCCGGCCCGGCGGCGGACGCCGAAATTATCGCGCTTTGCATCGAAACCCTGCGCGCCTTCGGACTCGAAGCGCCGGATTTTCGCATCCGCCTCAGCGATCGCACGCTCTGGTTCCTCTTTCTGGAATCGCTCGGAGTGCCGGAAAATGCCGCTGCCGCCGTCCTCGGCGTCGTGGACAAACTCGAACGCTCCGCGCCGGCGGAGTTGGAAAAAATGATGACCGACGCGCTTGCCGGAACCGCATGCGTTCCGGCGAATGTGTTGGAGTGTATCCGGAAATTTATTACATTGGACACGCTGCCTGCGCTTGAAGCATTCTTCGCCGGCGAGACCGGCGAAAAACCGCGTGCGCGCCTCGCCGACTGGAAAACGCTCACCGGCATTCTCGACGCGATGGGGCTCGGTGATTTTATCTCCTTGGATTTAACAATCGTGCGCGGTCTGGCGTATTACACCGGATTCGTTTTCGAAGCCTTCGAACGCACCGGCGACGGACGCGCCCTCGCCGGCGGCGGCCGCTACGACGCGCTTGTCAAAAAACTCGGCGGCCCCGACATGCCGGCGGTCGGTTTCGGCATGGGCGACGTGACGGTGAAAAATTTGCTCGAAGCCAAAAATCTTTTGCCGGCGTATGCCGACGCACCCGATTTTTACGCCATCGTGCTCGCGCCGGAATGCCGCGCCGCCGCGCTCGCCGACGTCGCCGCATTGCGTCGTGCCGGCATGCATGCCGAATATTCTTTCAAAGACGGGAAGTTCGGAAAACTCGTCCAGGCAGCAGAGCAGGCCGGCGCGCGTAATGTTTTGATTTACGGCCCGGACGAACTTGCCGCCGGCGTCGTTAAAATCCGCGACACGAAAGAACGTCGCGAGATTGCCGTGCCGCGCAATGAATTGGCGGCGCGCGCCGATGCGGTTTTGGCCGGCGGGCTCGATGCGGCCGGCGGCGTTTAAAGAGACGCCGGCGCAACCAAGAAAGTTTGCGGCGCGTTTTCCGGGCGCGGGAAACGACCTTGATTGTTCCGGCGGTTTCGGCACGATGGCGCGTTTTACGAAACCGCATGGGAATTTTTGAACGCAAGCGACACAGACGCGAAGACATGGCAATGGTGCGCCGGGTTGTTCACGACGGAACGAACAATCCGTTTCGCTTTATCCGGTCGCGACTTTGGGAGATTTCGGTTTTCACGCTCCTTACCGTCGTCATCATGTTGGTCTGTTTTTGGGGACGTCCGCCGCATTTGCCGGTGTTGGTGAAGGGCCATGTCCCAAAGATGCGTTTCGACGCCCCGTTCGACTTTGTCTTTAAAAGCAACGTCAAAAAAAAGCAGGCTCAGGAACAGGCGGCTTTAAGCGCGCCCGTGTATCGTGTGGCCGTCGAGGCGAACGAGCCGATTACGGATGCCTATCGAAAACTTATTTTCAATACGGAAGAGAAGTTTGACGATTTGCTGGCGCAGGAGCGGGAGCGCCGCGTTGAAATTTGCAGCGAAATTGTCGCGGAGAGCCGCGTTGCCGGTTTGCCCGGGCGGTTGGGGATCCAACTTTCGCGCGTCGTGAAAATTGCCGGGACGCGGGAAACGTTCACCCGCGTGATGAACGAATCGTTGCAATTGCTCGATGCGCTGTTGCGGAACGGCGTGTTTGAGGAGCATTCCGGCGGCGAGTGGAGTTTTTACGCGATCCGAGGCGCATCGGCGGATTTGAAAACCACGATTGCGGCCGGCCGCGAATTGGACGCCGGCATAAATTCGGTCGCGGTTCGCGAGATTTCGCAACCGGTAAACCAGCGCTCATTGGCGCTGGCGTTGTCCGATATTTTTCGCACCGGTCTGGTGCCGAATCTCCGTCCGGATACGGAAGCGACGGCGCTGCGTCGCGCCGAGGCGGTAAAAAAAGTACCGGACGTTTTTGTTT
>JAVBUU010000167.1:0-3850 GCA_031555005.1 Opitutales bacterium
AGTTCGAGCAACAACCGGAGCACGCCGTGGGTCGCCGGGTGCGACGGCCCCATGTTAATCGTCATTTTCTCGCCGTGAAATTCGTCGGAAAGTTCGCTTGAGCGCGCGGCGATATCGCCGAGGGAAATTTCTTTTTTTGAGACAGCCATGTTACGAAAAAGTTTTTGTCCGGTTGTCGGAAGTTATGCGAAAGTTTTGTTTGAAAAAGCGAGGGTTGCCGGCAGGTTTTCAGACATGACAACGGCACAACTCCAACTTGAAGCGGAGCGGCTCGTGAACGATTTTACTCCGCGCCAACTCGAAAAAATCCAGGAAATGATCGAAGATTTTCTCGATGCACAGGCGTCGAATCGAATCATGAAACGTATTAAAGCCGGAAAAGAAAAATTAATTCCGTGGGAAGCCGTAGACGCAAAACTGCGCAAGCGATTTAATATCAAGTAAATTTCATCGCATCTCGCATGCATTCCAAAAATTGGGAAATCCGGATCACCGAGGACGCCGGAAAATTTTTGGACAAATTGCGCGATAAAAAAACGGTCGAACGATTGCGAAATGCGATTCTTTCCTTGGCAACAAACCCGCATCCGGCGGGACACAAAAAGTTGACCGGCGCGCCGGGATTTCGAATTCGTGTCGGAGATTACCGCATCATTTACGCAGTCGATAACGGACGGGTGATTGTTACCGTAATAAGAATCGGACATCGCGGAGACGTTTATCGGAAAAATTAATTTCATCAAAATCGTTAATTTCACGCTCACGTTTCTAATTTAAAATTTTTATTTTAAATTTTCCTGAATACCTACTCGCGCGGTTTAATTTTCTTGTCCGACCAACTCTCGTCTTTTGCGCCGGGTTCGCAGCCGGGCGAGGAAACAAACGGGCCGCCGGCCATTTCTGCCGGTTGGATTTTCGTGCGCGCGCCTTCAAAAACATCGACGCCCGGCAACGGCGCTTCCTTGCCGGCGAGCTGGAATTCTTTCCGCAACGGGTGATACGGATAATCGTCCCACATCATGATGCGGCGCAAATCCGGATGACCGGTAAACTTAATGCCGAACATGTCATAGGCTTCGCGCTCGAACCAGTTCGCCGACGGAAACACCGGCACAAGGCTCGGAATTTCGGGCTTGGCGTCATTACCGGCGGCACACGCGACGCGCAGATATTCGTTCGAGGCAAAACGGAAAAAATGGTAAATACCGGTGAAGCGCGGCGACTCGTTTTCGCCGGCGTCGAGCGCCGTCATGTCCGTAAGCATGTGAAAGCTCAACTCGTCGCGAAGCGTCTTGGCGAAAGCGACAAGATTTTCCGCCGGCACATTCACGGCGGCATGGTCTTTGCTGCCGGCGCGCGGCGCAAGAAACGGAAATTTCGCGAGCAATTCGGCTTGGAGTTTTTCGGCGGACATCGGGAAAGTAAAAAGTGAAAAGTTTGAAGTGAAAAGTAAGGGGCTGAGCGTCTGAGCGTCTGAGGCGGCAAGGAAATCCGGCGCAGCGGATTCTTTTTCTTAATTCTTAAATCTTAATTCTTAATTTACGACCTTCGTCTCGACGACCCGCGGTTTGAAAAGCGTCTTCAGCGCCGGTTCGCGGCGGATTTTTTCCTGAAGAAGCATCATGCCGTCGAGAAGCGCTTCGGGCTTCGGCGGGCAACCGGAAATGTAAACATCCACCGGTAAAATCCGGTCCACGCCCTGCATCGTCGCATACGAGCGGAACATGCCGCCGGACGATGCGCACGCGCCCATCGCGACGACCCATTTCGGCTCCGCCATTTGGTCGTAAATGCGCCGGATGACTTCTGCCATTTTGTAAGTGACGGTGCCGGCGACGATCATGCAATCCGACTGCCGGGGCGAAAAACGCATGACCTCCATGCCGAAGCGCGAAATGTCGAAGCGCGAACCGCCGGAGCCCATCAACTCGATGGCGCAGCACGCCAAGCCCATCGGCATCGGCCACACGGAATGGCTGCGAATCCAATTAATAACGGCGTCGGCCTTGGTCACGATAACCTCGCCTTCCACCTTGCTGTTGTATCCGATTTCTGCCGTCGAAGAACTCATAAATTAAGCGCAGGGAGGATGAAAATGCCGGCAACCGAAGCAAGAGGCAAATTACGCGAAATCACCCGACGGATTCGAAAAAACAACGCCGTTTTCGCCGGTACCGGCAACAAACACACCCGCCGGCTTGCGGCGACCGCATTTCCCTTTACTTAAAGTTTCCGAAGATATTTCTCATGCAATCATGACAGAGCGGAATGATGAAAATAAAATCGCACACCTGATCGGTGTCGGACTCGACAACAAAGACGGCGGCAAACGCATCACGCGCGCCGAAAAATTTTCGGTCGTCGGCGGCTCCGAAGAAACGCACGACCGCATCACCGAAACGCTCGTTAAGACAATGGAAGACATCAAGCGCAAGGGACGCACGCTCGAAGAGACCGGCGCGCCGGAACTTGCCGAGCTGCTGCAAAAAAATCGCCCGAATTGATTTTTCGCTTTCCCCGAAAAACAATCCCGCTACCGTCAACCCGTATTTCCTACCTCGCATGGACAACACACCCGAAACCCCGCCTCCCGCTCCGACAACGAATATTCCTGCCGCTCCGAGACTTCTCGTTTCGCGCCCCGCGGCAGGCGCCCCGCCGAAGCCCGCCTTTAAACCGACCGCCGCCGGCTCCGTGCTTCCGCCGCCGCCTTCGTTCTCCGCGCCGGCCGGCGCCGGTGCGGATGCCGCCCCGGCCGAAGTGAATTTCACCGAAGACGCGGATAATTCCGAACCGGTTGTCATGGTTGCGATTGACGCACTCGCGCTCGTCGCCTCAGTCGCGTTTGCCGTCCTGCTCTTCATGCAAATGTCACTCCTGAGCGGGAAATGATTTCATCCCCGGCGCATTGATTTATGTCATCCGAAAAAATTGCGAACCTCGACTCGGCTTCTTTTGAAGAAACCGTCAAAAACGCCGCCGTGCCAGTCGTTGTGGATTTTTGGGCACCCTGGTGCGGCCCGTGCAAGGCGATCGCACCGGTGCTTGACCAAATCGCCGACGAATTCGGCGGAGCCGCAAAAATCTGCAAGGTAAACGTGGACGAAAACTTGCCGTTGGCACAAACTTACGGCGTCCAAAACATCCCGACCATTCTCTTTTTCAAAGGCGGTCAACTCGTCGATAAAATCGTCGGCAGCCGCCCGAAAGCCGAATTGGTCGCGACGATAAAAAAACACCAATAACCAAGTTCCCGGCGCAGGGAAACGGCATCTCGGTGTCGTTTCCGCAGCGTGCGTGAAACTTTTACAGCCCGGGACTGTCTCTTCCCGCCTCCGCAATCAGCAACGTATGCCCGAATCCGCAACTTATCTCGTCGATATAAATGCCAACCCGATTTTGATTCTTGTTCGAGGGCAGGCCGGTTACACAAACTGCGCCCCTTTCGGCGAAATTCTTGAACAAATCATAAACGGCGAAAAAGCGGCGCCGGTAATCGACTTTGAAGCGTGCACCGGAGTGGACAGCACCTTCCTCGGCATCCTCGCCGGCGCGGCCATGAAATTCCAAACGCGCAAGCAGCCGGAAAAAATTACCCTGTTCAACCTCTCAGTCAGAAACCGCGATCTCATCCGGAATCTGGGAATCGAACGATTCTTAACCCTTCGGGAAGGCTCTGTTCTCGTCGGCCCGCCGCCGCCGTCGCCGAAAGAAATCTCATCCGACGCGCCGGTAAATCGGCAACAAATGCTCGAGGCGCACCAAAACCTCATCAACGCCAACGGGGAAAACCTATCGAAGTTTCAGGATGTGGTTGAATTCCTGAAAAACCACACGCCCTGAGCCGGCG